>NZ_PNDF01000046.1:0-26084 GCF_005887195.1 Pseudoalteromonas sp. S1650
CAGAGCGAAGCGAAACCCAACGCATACACCAACCTTGAAGCGTAGCTACTATACCCAATCCTTCAACGGATTAGCTATCGGGAGTGTTGGATTTGCCAGCAATCAAGTTGGGTTTCGTTGCTCTCAACCCAACCTCTCATCAATCTTCATATAGATTAAGTGCGATATCTAACTCATCATCTGACAAATTAAAAGCAGATGACTTACTCAATTTCCTATAAGACGAAAATGGCCAGTCTTCAACTTGATTCACGTATTTATGTTTCACAGGGTTGAAGTAAATATAATTAATATGGTTCACTAGGTCTTGCTCGTCCTTTATATAATGCTCCCAATACCGTCTCTGCCAAATACCTCGTTCACATTTCTGAATGCGACTAGGCGATTTATGCTCGCAATTATTTAGTTGTCTAGAAAAATTAGACTTAATTAATCGCCACCGTTTTGCATAATCACAATCTCCAACAGGTAATTGCCAAATAGCGTGTAAGTGATCTGGAAGAATGACAATGGCAAGCGTTTTAAAAGGGTGTGACTTAGCCACACTTTTATAAGCTGAACGTAGCAAAGTGATGTTTGAAGTTAAAAGTGCTGAGTTTCTTTGCGCAATCGCTAGAGTAAAGAGATAGGTGCCACCGGGGATTAATACTCTTCTGTATCGCATACATTCATCCTTGAATGTTAAATGATAAGAGTAGCTTAATTTCGATTAAAAGTTGAATTTCACGAACTTTAATTTGTTGCCATCATCTTGCGATAACGTTGGGTTTCGCTTCGCTCTAACCAACCTACGAGCTCGTTATAACCCTTTCTTCACCAAGTATCGGTACGGTGCTTGTTCTACATCTTTAGCCACAAGTGTGTGATCCATAAAAGTACAAAAGCTTGGGATATCGCGGGTGGTTGATGGGTCGTCGGCGATGATAAGTAAGGTTTCGCCATCTTTCATTTTTCGTACTGCACCACGCACCATCATCACGGGTTCTGGACAACGAAGGCCAAGTGCATCTAATTGGTGATCGGGATTATCAAAACTCATGGCTGACCTTTTAGGTGAAAGAGACGATTAATAAGCGGCTATTTTAACTTTCTATTGCCGCCAGTTTCAATAAGTGAAAGCAAAGCAAATAAAAAAGGCGCACTGAGCAAGTCAGTGCGCCTTTTTATCACCAAGATGTTTGTTGTGAGCTCGTTATTCTACGCGCTCAAATACAGTTGCAATACCTTGGCCTAAACCAATACACATAGTTGCTAGGCCGTATTTAGCGTTCTTGTCTTCCATTAGGTGAACAAGCGTTGTGCTAATACGTGAACCAGAACAACCAAGTGGGTGACCAAGTGCAATTGCACCACCATTTAGGTTAACTTTTTCATCTACCACATCCATCAGACCTAGGTCTTTTAATACTGGTAGAGATTGTGCTGCGAAGGCTTCGTTAAGCTCTGCAACATCGATATCGTCAATAGTGATACCTGCTTGTTGAAGTGCTTTTTGCGATGCAGGAACAGGGCCGTAACCCATGATTGATGGATCGCAACCTGCAACAGCCATTGATTTAATACGCGCACGAATTGGTAAACCAAGTTCTTTTGCTTTCTCTTCGCTCATTACAAGCATTGCTGATGCGCCGTCAGAAAGTGCAGAAGAAGTACCTGCGGTTACGCTACCTGATGCTGGATTGAATACAGGGCGAAGTTGCGATAAACCTTCAACAGTTGTCTCAGGACGGATTACTTCATCGTCTTCAACTAAGATTAAAGAACCATCTGCATCGTGACCTTCCATTGGCAGGATTTCACGACGGAAACGACCTTCAACAGTTGCCGCGTGTGCACGTTGGTGTGAACGGTAAGCAAATTCGTCTTGTTGCTCGCGGCTAATGCCGTGTAGCGTAGCAAGGTATTCTGCAGTTAAACCCATTACGCCAGCAGCTTGTGCTACAGACGTTGATAAACCTGGGTGAAAATCATTACCGTGAGTCATAGGTACGTGACCCATGTGCTCAACACCACCAATGATGTAGGTATCACCAGCGCCAGTCATAATAGCGCGTGCTGCATCGTGTAATGCTTGCATTGATGAACCACATAAACGGTTAACTGTGACAGCTGGTACTGAGTGAGGGATACCGGCTAGTAGTGCTGCGTTACGAGCAATGTTAAAACCTTGCTCTAAAGTTTGTTGTACACAGCCCCAGTAAATATCATCAATTGATGCTGGATCAACGGCTGGGTTACGGTCTAACAAACCTTTCATTAAGTGAGCACTTAAATCTTCCGCACGCTTGTTTTTGAATACGCCGTTCTTTGAACGACCCATTGGTGTGCGGATACAATCTACGATTACTGGATTATTCATGTTTCTTATCCTTCCACCTTATAGAATACACGGCCTTCTTCGGCCCACTTGCGAGTTTCATCTGATACTTGGTAAATCGCACCTAAGTGAGCGTATTTGTCTGCTGTTGCAACAAAGTTCGCTAAACCAGTTTGATCTAAGTAACGGAATGCACCGCCTCTAAATGGAGGGAAACCAATGCCGTAAATTAGCGCCATGTCAGCTTCTTGTGGTGACGCTACGATACCTTCTTGTAAACAAAGTAGTACTTCGTTGATCATCGGGATCATACAACGGTCAATGATTTCTTGTTTATCGAAATCTTTAGGTGCATCAGTAATAGCACTCAGTAACTCAGTTGCTGTAGCATCTTTTGCTTTTTTCAGGCGACCACGACGGTCTGGCGCGTATTGGTAGAAACCAGCACCATTTTTCTGACCAAAGCGTTTTTCGTTTGCAAATACAGTAACAGGGTCTTTATCTTGGCGAGCCATACGCTCAGGGAAACCGTCAGCCATTACACCAGTACAGTGGTAAGCTGTATCGATACCTACAACATCAAGAAGATAGGCAGGACCCATTGGCCAACCAAATACATTTTCCATCACTTTATCAACTTTAGTGAAGTCAGCACCTTCAACAACAAGTTTGCTGAAACCTGCAAAGTAAGGGAATAGTACGCGGTTTACAAAGAAACCAGGGCAGTCGTTTACAACGATTGGTGATTTACCAAGTTTTAATGCGTAATCAACAACGGCATTAATTGTTGCTTCTGATGTTTTTTCACCACGAATGATTTCTACTAATGGCATTTTTGGCACTGGGTTAAAGAAGTGCATACCACAGAAATTTTCTGGTTTTTCAAGTGCCGATGCTAACTCGTCAATACGAATTGTTGAGGTATTTGAAGTTAGGATAGTGCCCGCTGGTAAGTCTTTTTCAAGGCCCGCAAGAACAGCTTGCTTCACTTTAGGGTTTTCAACCACAGCTTCAACAACGATGTCTGCGCTTTGTAAGTCTGCATCGTTTAGCGTTGGCTTGATCTTGCCTAAGGTAGCAACCATCTTATCCATCGCCATATGGCCACGTTGTACTTTTTTGCCAAGTAGCTTAGATGCTTCACCCATACCTAAATCAAGTGCATCTTGATTGATGTCTTTCATGATAATAGGTGTGCCTTTATAAGCAGACTGGTATGCAATACCACCGCCCATAATACCTGCACCTAATACAGCAGCTTGTTTGATCTCAAGCTCACTGTGTTTAGCTTGCTTCTTCGCTTTACCTTTAATGTATTGGTCAGCTAAGAAAATACCTGTTTGCGCAGCAGCTTCGCTTGTTGCTGCTAATTTAGCAAAGTTAGCGTTTTCAATCGCCATTGCTTCAGCGCGTTCACAGTTTGCTGCAGCTTTGATTGTTTTTACAGCCATAACAGGTGCTGGGTAGTGACCTTTTGTCTGACCCATTACCATGCCTTCCGCCATCGCAAAGCTCATACCTTGCTCAACACGGTTCATTTTCAGTGGCTGTAATTTTACTTGTCGTTTTGCTTGCCAATCTAGCTTGCCAGCAATTGCTTGCTCAAGTGTTGCAATACTTGACTCTAGAAGTTTGTCAGCACTAACTACTGCATCAAATGCACCTACTTTTAGGGCATCAGCAGCGCGGTTTTCTTTACCTGTAGTGATCCATGTCATCGCATTATCAGCGCCAATAAGGCGTGGAAGGCGAACTGTACCACCAAAACCAGGCATAATACCTAGTTTAACTTCAGGTAGGCCAATTTTAGCGTTAGAGCTAGCAACGCGGTAATCGGTAGCAAGTGCCCACTCACATCCACCACCTAGCGCCATGCCGTTTACAGCACTTAGCGTTGGGAAAGGTAAATCTTCAATTGCATCAAAAACGTCAGTTGCATTTTTGATCCATGCAACAAGTTCTTCTTGAGGCTTAGTGAAGGTAGGTAAAAATTCGAAAATGTCGGCACCGATAATGAAATGATCTTTATCGCTGGTGAACACCATGCCTTTGATATCTGAGTTTGTTGCCAATTCTTTTAATGCTAAAGCGCAATCTTGCAAGGTTTGCTGCGAAAGTTTATTTACTGAGCCGTCTGCACAGAACTTAAACTCGGCGATGTTGTCCTTGATGAAAGCAACTTCAAATGAATCGCTTTTATATAACATTATTATTCTCCCTAGTTTATTAACTAAGACTGGTACGATGAGTTTGCATTTCAATCAGTGTGCTTGCTTTAAAATGAAAATGCAACGAAAAATTTACTACGCTTTATCGCGATTGGTTAAAATATAGCTGGTTTGGTGCTAAGGTGTAGCAGAAGTTTTTTGTTATTAATTCTTTAATTTTTGTTAAAGGTCATCATGAAAAAACAACTCTTTGGTTGGACAGCTGCCGCATTACTTTTTCCTTTTTTTGCAGCTGAAGCCAACGATAAACATGACGCTTTTTTAAAAGCAGAAAAAAAGGCGCGTTACGGTGATTATCAAGACATGAAAGAGGCGGCAAATGGGCTTGATCACCCATTGAAACCTTATGTCGAAAAGGCTTATTGGCAACGAAACCCAAGCCTTAAACACCAGACCGAAATCGAGGACTACCTCAATGTTTACCAAAACACGCCATTAGAGTGGCCTGTGCGTAAGGCATGGCTTAATTATTTAAAAAAGTATAATAAAAAAGCGGCTTATATTCGTAACTACCGCGAAACAAGCAATAACGAATTAACTTGTCCTTATTTAAGTTTTCAATTGGACTTAGGTGCCCCTGATAAAGCCATCATGAACCAAGTAACAGATTTATGGGTGGTAGGAAAATCTCAGCCAAAAGAATGTGATGAGTTGTTCTCACTTTGGAAGAAAAAAGGCTACCAGACCGAAGAGCGAGTTTGGCAGCGTATTAGCTTAGCTGCCGAAGGAGGCTCATCGAGTTTAATTCCATATTTAAAAACATTATTGCCTCGTGCTGATCAATATTTAGCTGATTTATATTTAAAGGTACGCAAAGACCCAAGTGCTTCGGCGGGTCTTTATCGTTATAAGAAAAAGTCTGCTAAAGAAGGGCAAATCGCGATTTATGGTGTGAAGCGCTTAGTATGGCGAGATAAAGACCTTGCATTACGTGCATGGGAAAAACTCGAAACCATGTTTAATTACACTGACGAGCAAAAAGCAGACGTTTACTACAGCTTTGCGTTATCGCTTGCCTCAAGCGGTCATCAACAAGCACGCTTTTGGTTAAATAAGGTGCCTAAAGAACGCCAAACTCAAAAGTTAATGCAATGGCAACTTGGTAATATGCTAGAGAGGCAAGATTGGTCTGGCATAGTGGCGTTTTTCACAGGTAAAGAAAACTTGAGCCTTGGTCAGCAATATTGGCTGGCGTATAGCTTAAATCAACGTGGTGAAGTCGAACGTGCTCGTGAAATTTGGCAAACAGTGGCTAAAGAACGTGACTATTACGGCTTTTTAGCGTCTGCACGCTTAGGTGTTCCGGTTAGCTTAAATAATAAAGAAATTAATATAAGTAACAAGTTAAAGCTGGAGGTGGCCAATGCTCCAGGCTTTAAGCGCGCTCGCGCTTTGTATGAGCTTGAGCGTTTTACTTCTGCGCGTCGTGAATGGAATTATTTAACGGATACATCAACCAAAGAAGAAAAGCTCGCCGCGTCTTTGCTTGCTGCTGAACTTGATTGGTATGACAGTACCATCTACACCTTAGCGCAAATAAAAGAGTGGGACTATGTCGACTTACGTTTCCCATTTGCATTTAAGAATGTGTTTGCAACATATAGTAGTCGTAGCCATATTGATGTCGCTTGGAGCATTGCAATTTCACGCCGTGAAAGCTCTTTTGCACCGGATGCGCGTTCTCATGCAAATGCCCATGGTTTAATGCAGTTGTTGCCAAGCACTGCTAAGTATATGAATAAAAGTTCGGTATCACGAAAACAGTTATATCAGCCTCGTACTAATATTCGTCTTGGTAGTGAGTATTTGCAGTATTTGAAAAAGAAAAATCATGGCAACGAAATCCTAGCAACGGCTTCTTATAATGCGGGCTACCATCGTATTAAACGCTGGATCCCTGAGCAAGCTATGCCAGCAGAGCTGTGGATTGAGTTAATTCCTTATACAGAAACACGCAACTACGTTAAGAACGTGTTTGCTTACAGGCAGGTTTATCACACTCGATTAGGACGCGATGGCAATGTTCTAGCGCCAATCCTTGATATGTCGATGGGTGGTTAAACTCGATTTGCCACACTATTCTCCCTCAGTTGGGGGATAGTGCTGGCTATGATAGACTTCTAACAAGTTAAATTTACTAAAGATGGGTTTACTATGGATAAATTAGCGGTGCTATACGCCGAACATATTGCAACCTTGCAACAACGCACTCGTACAATTACAGAGCGTGAAGGTTTAGAAGGGTTAGTAATTCACTCAGGTCAGGCTAAACGTCAGTTTTTAGATGACATGTATTATCCGTTTAAGGTGAATCCGCAATTTAAAGCTTGGTTACCTGTGATCGACAACCCACATTGCTGGATTGTGGTTGATGGGGCATCTAAGCCGAAACTAATTTTTTATCGTCCTGTCGACTTTTGGCATAAAGTACCTGACGAACCACGTGATTTTTGGGCTGAGTATTTTGATATTGAATTATTAGTACAGCCAGATCAGGTAGAAAAACTGCTTCCTTATGATAAAGCTAAATATGCTTATATCGGTGAATATTTAGAAGTAGCGCAAGCACTGGGCTTTAGCATTATGAATCCAGAGCCAGTGATGAACTACTTGCATTTTCATCGTGCTTATAAAACACAATACGAGCTTGAGTGTTTACGACAAGCTAACCGTATCGCAGTAGATGGCCATAAAGCAGCACGTGATACGTTTTTTGCTGGTGGTTCAGAGTTTGATATTCAGCAAGCTTACCTCATGGCTACCCGCCAGAGTGAAAACGAAATGCCTTACGGTAATATCGTTGCACTAAATGAGAACTGTGCAATTTTACATTACACGCATTTTGAACCTAAAGCGCCGCAAACGCATCATTCTTTCCTTATTGACGCTGGTGCAAACTTTAATGGTTATGCTGCTGATATCACACGTACTTATGACTTTAAAAAGTCAGGTGAATTTAGCGACTTAATTAAAGTAATGACTGAGCATCAAATCGCTTTAGGTAAAGCATTAAAGCCAGGTCTATTATACGGTGAATTGCATTTAGATTGTCACCAGCGTGTAGCGCAAGTACTAAGCGACTTTAATATTGTGAAATTACCAGCCGCTGAAATTGTGGAACGTGGTATTACATCGACGTTCTTCCCGCATGGTCTTGGTCACCACCTTGGTTTACAAGTTCACGATATGGGTGGCTTTATGGCTGATGATACAGGTGCGCACCAAGCACCACCTGAAGGTCATCCTTTCCTACGTTGCACTCGCTTAATCGAAAAGAACCAAGTATTTACTATTGAACCTGGTTTATACTTTATCGACTCGTTATTAGGTGACCTTGCGCAAACTGACAACAAACAGTTTATTAACTGGGAAAAAGTTGAAGCGCTTAAGCCATTTGGCGGTATCCGTATTGAAGATAATATTATTGTTCATGAAGATAGCCTAGAAAACATGACGCGTGATCTACACTTAGATTAACGATAAAGGTTCGTGAATATCGGGGCCAATAGGCCCCATTTTTTTAGATAAGCAATTATGTCTGAATACCAATATCCGGCTGAGCCGGTTTTTTACCAAGAAGAAATCAAAAAAAGCACCTTTATTGTGCATATTGCCCACACTCCTGATCTTGCGGCAGCAAAAGCCTTTATTAAAGAAATTCAAGATAAATACAGCGATGCTCGTCATAATTGCTGGGCACATGTTGCGGGTAACCCCGGTGGCAGTCATGTGTATGGTTTTTCTGATGATGGTGAACCCAATGGCACAGCAGGTAAACCAATGCTTAATGTATTAACAGGTTCTGGTATTGGTGAAATTACAGCGGTGGTAACCCGTTATTTCGGGGGCATCAAGCTTGGTACAGGTGGGCTAGTTCGCGCTTACGGCGGTAGTTTAAATAATGCCATGCGCGAGCTTAAAACCATTACCAAGGTACCGAGTGTTGAGCTGGTTGGCCAAAGTGATTACAGCGTACAAGGTGCAATCGAGCAGTTATTAAAAAATCAGTATCAGGTGCTTAATATCGAAAAACAATTTGCAGAGAACATCACTTGGCAAATTGAAATCGATAGCCGTCAGGCAGAGCAAGCGATTGCTGATATCCATGAATTGACTCATGGCGAAGTTAGCCTAAAAGTCAGAAAAGTTTGAAATGTAAAAATAATACATTCCGTTTACTTACAATTAAGCCTGTAAGACAATAAACTGTATTAGCTAAACATTTAATAAGAAAGCGATACGCCTAGATGCAATTTCGTACCATAATAAAAATTCTCGGCCAGCTGGTGGCGTTATTTAGTATCACTATGGTGCCACCGGCACTGGTGTCTTTGATCTACAAAGACGGTGGTGGTGTGCCATTCGTTCTCGCTTTTATCTTTAGTGTTGTAATTGGTTTAGCGGCTTATTATCCAAACCGTCATGAACATGGTGATCTTAAAGCCCGTGAAGGCTTCTTGATTGTGGTCTTGTTCTGGTTAGTACTAGGTACCTTCGCTGCGGTGCCTTTAGTGTTCTTACAAGAGCCTAACCTCTCCCTAGCTGACTCCGTATTTGAGGCCTTTTCTGGGCTGACAACGACAGGGGCTACCGTACTTACGGGCATAGAATACCTACCTAAATCAGTGCTCTTTTATCGCCAGCAACTGCAATGGCTAGGTGGTATGGGGATCATCGTACTAGCGGTCGCGGTACTGCCTATGCTAGGTGTCGGTGGTATGCAGCTATACCGTGCAGAAACACCTGGTCCGGTTAAAGACTCAAAAATGACACCGCGTATTGCCGATACTGCAAAGCACCTTTGGTATATCTATGTATCGCTGACGATTGCCTGTACGCTTGCATACTGGGCTGCAGGGATGGATTGGTTTGATGCAATATGTCATGCATTCTCTACGATTGCGATTGGCGGCTTCTCTACCTACGACGCATCAATGGGGCAGTTTGATAGCCCATTAATTAACTTTATCTGTGTCGTGTTTTTGCTGATCGCAGCCATTAACTTCTCGCTGCACTATGCAGCTGTATCGTCACGCAATATTCGTGTTTATTTACGCGACCCTGAATTCAAAGTGTTTTTATTGATTCAATTAGCCTTAGTTATTGTCTGCTTTACTGTGCTGTCATCAAATAATATTTATGCCGATGGTGATGAGACTCTCGACCAAGCCATGTTCCAAGCGGTTTCAATGAGTACAACCGCGGGCTTTGCGACTGATAACTTCTCAGCATGGCCGCTGTTCCTACCTATTTTACTTATCTTTTCAAGTTTTATTGGCGGCTGTGCCGGATCTACCGGTGGTGGTATGAAGGTCGTGCGGGTGTTCTTACTTTACCTACAAGGTATTCGTGAACTTAATCGTCTAGTGCACCCGAGGGCTATTTATTCAATTAAATTAGGCCGAAAAGCACTCCCAGATAAAGTTGTAGAAGCCGTTTGGGGCTTTTTCTCAGCCTATGCGTTAGTGTTCGTCATTATTATGTTGGCGCTGATGGGCACCGGTATGGATAACATCAGTGCATTCTCAGCAACCGCTGCTTGCTTAAATAACTTAGGCCCTGGTTTAGGTGAAGTCGCTGCTCATTACGGCGCGATTTCTGATACGGCAAAATGGCTACTTACTATTGCGATGGTATTTGGTCGTTTAGAAATATTTACTTTATTAGTGTTATTTACCCCAACTTTTTGGCGAGGGTAAACGGCGGATAACTCTCTAGGAATGGAGATCAAAAAAGTGCCAAAAACCCAAAAGCAATTAAATTTAGAAAAGTTAACCTGTATTCCTGCTGGTAGCTTAGTTGATGTGGAAATTATCACACCAACAAATAGTAAGCGTGTGAAAACAGAGTTTATTGGCTTGATGAATGAGCAATACATCATCTTAAATTACCCTTCCTCAAAGCGATTGGCGAACGGCAGTGATTTCATCAAAGACGGTGTGATGGTGATTATACGGGCTGTGCTCGAAGCGGGCGGTGGTCAAGTAATTGCTTTTCGCCAGCAAATAAGCGCCTTATCATCGCACCCTTATCGCTTAATCTTTCTTGACTTCCCTCAGCAAGTGCAGCTTTATAGTTTGCGTAGTGAAGCGCGTATTCCTACTTTATTCCCTGCAAACTTAGTGATTTCGGAGCAAAAATTGGCAGGGCTTATTAAAGATATTTCTGTGACAGGTGTGCAGTTTGATATTAATAGCAAGGAGGACTTAAGCGCTTTTAAAGGACAAAGCTGCCAAATCACCCTAAGTAAACGTGAGTTTAGTGGCAAGGTATGCAGCGTACGCAAGCGAGCGGGTGGCTTTATGTTTGGTGTGCAACTTGATACCAGTGAAGATGAAATGAAAAAATTCATGGAAGAGCACTTAATTGACCTTTCAGTGTTGGATAGTTAATGCCAATTCGCCATTTTGCAACAAAATGGCTATTTTCCTCAATTTAACCCTATAGATATTAAAATTATTTTATAAATAAATTTAAATAACCAATTAAATCAATGCATTACTAATTAAATTAATTTCGATTTTTTTCTTTAAGTTTTGTTGTTCAGATAGTATTTATTTTCCAATCCCTAACTTTTCTGTTTTCTAATCCGAATTAATCGCTATTGTCTCCATTTTAATCTTTGTAACTTATTGATTTTAAAGGTGACAAAAAACCAACCACCGAGCTTGTTGCAAAACAGCAACAAATAAATCGCGTTATTTCCCCCTAATTCTCGGTATTTTAATTTAATACACTGATTTTATTGTTCTTTTTAACTTTGGCATCGAAGTTGAAATAGTCTTAGCGAACACAGAGAAAAACTGATTCAGGAACATATCCTTTATCACAGTTGAGACAACATTGAAGGAATAGTGATTATGAAAACGTTACACAAAACTTTAGCACTTGTAGCTCTTGCAACTTCATCTGCAGCATTTGCCGCTGACTTTGACACATTAGATGTTAATGGTGATGGCGCAATCAGCAAAAGCGAAGCATCTGTAAGCGAAGCATTAATGAGCCAATTTAAAGAGCTTGATACAGACGGCAACGGTGAGCTGTCAAAACAAGAGTACTCAAAAGCTTAATTTCATTGTAAGGACGCACTGAAAAGGATTTCTAACTCAAGACAACACATTTTGAAGGAATGACATTATGAACACAGTAAATAAAACACTAGCACTTATGGCACTTGTATCTTCATCTGCAGCATTTGCGATGAGTGACTTCGATACCTTAGATGTTGATGGCAATGGTGTTATCAGCCAAAGCGAAGCATCGGTAGATGCAGAGCTTATGAGTAAATTCAGTGAACTAGACACTGACGGTAACGGTGAGTTATCGAAACAAGAATTTTCAAAAGCTTAATGTGATTAAGCAAAACCAGTTTATTTAGCTGATTAGTTCTGAGCTGCCAAAGACAGCCTAAATGGATAAGGGAATCCATGACAAAGGACAACACTGGAAGTGTGATCAGCTAACACTCTTAATATTGAAGGAATATGATTATGAAAACAGTAAACAAAACATTAGCTTTAATCGCACTTGCATCATCATCAGCAGCTTTTGCAGCATCTGACTTTGACACTCTAGACGTTGACGGTAATGGCGTGGTTAGCAAAAGTGAAGCAGCCGTTGACGCAAAAATTATGTCGCAGTTTAAAACACTAGATGTGAATGGCGACGGCGTTCTTACTGAAGCTGAGTTCTCTGAAGCCGAATAACTGAATTAGTACGTAGTTATACCAGTTTCCACTAAGCAAGGATCTCAGAAACGGATTTCACTCTTTTAAAATTTAAGGTAGTTATTATGAAACAGTTAAGCACAACAATCGCAATTTTAGCACTAGCAACATCATCAGCAGCCTTTGCACAAGGCGTAAGCTTTGCAACGTTCGATACCGACGGTGATGGTGTGATCAGCAAAGAAGAAGCATCTGCAAATATGCAGCTTGAAAAGTTATTTCCAGAGCTAGATAGCGATGGTAATGGCGAACTTTCAAAAGAAGAGTTTGCTCAAATTCAGTAGAATCTTTTAGAAAAGTTAGGTACTTTCACTTCAAGAGTCGTAAAGCAGCTGTCATGGCTGCTTTTTTCGTTTATAAGCGTTCGTTTACAAGAAGATAGCACTTACTTGGAATAGCTTTTCAACAACTGTAATGTGCTTTTTATCAATCAAGAACATGATAACGTGGTCGCCAGACTGTATAACGGTATCGTCATGGGCAATCAGCACATCATCGTTACGTACAATTGCACCAATGGTAGTTCCAGCTGGTAGCTTAATCTCAGCAATAGCTCGACCAACAACTTTAGATGTATGCTCATCACCATGAGCGACAGCTTCAATAGCTTCTGCTGCGCCTTTACGTAACGAATAAACATTAACAATGTCACCACGGCGAACGTGTGTTAGTAGTGCTGAAATAGTGGCTTGCTGAGGCGAAATAGCAATATCAATCTCACCACCTTGTACTAAGTCTACATAAGCGCCACGCTGAATAAGCACCATGGTTTTTTGTGCGCCCATGCGCTTTGCCAGCATCGCAGACATAATGTTTGCTTCATCATCATTGGTAACAGCAATGAAAACATCCACTTGTTCAATGTGTTCTTCAGATAACAGTTCTTGATCAGAGGCATCGCCACAAAATACGACGGTGTTATCAAGCATTTCAGAAAGCTGTGCTGCACGCTCTTTATTGCGCTCAAGCAGCTTAACGCTGTGGTTTTTCTCAAGTGAACGCGCAAGACCTGCACCGATATTACCACCACCGGCGATCATGATCTTTTTGTATGAACGTTCGAGCTTTTGAAGTTCATTCATGACTGCGCGAATATGCTTTGTTGCAGCGATAAAGAACACTTCATCGTCCGCTTCGATAACCGTTGTGCCAAGCGGTTTAATCGCTTTACCTTGACGATAAATAGCCGCTACACGGGTTTCGACATTCGGAATGTGTTCTTTCAAGGCTGAAAGTGCATAACCCACCAGCAAACCACCGTAATAGGCTTTCACCGCAACCAGCGATAACATGCCATCGGCAAATTGTAATACCTGTAAAGCACCCGGATAGTCGATTAAGCGACGAATATACTTAGTTACCAGCGCTTCAGGAGCAATGTAGTGATCAACAGGTAAGTCGTCATTATGAAATAGCTTTTCACGGTACTTTAAGTATTGCTCTGAGCGAATACGGGCAATTTTGGTTGGTGTGTTAAAAATACTATAAGCAACTTGGCAAGCAACCATGTTCACTTCATCTGAACTGGTTACGGCAATAATCATATCGGCGTCTTCTGCGCCTGCGCGACGCAATACATCGGGATGCGCACTGTGACCGGTAACACCTTGTAAGTCGTACTTATCTTGTAGCTCTCGCAAACGGTTACCGTCGATATCGACAACGGTGATCTCATTTTGCTCACCTACGAGGTTTTCTGCCAATGTGCCACCAACTTGTCCGGCACCGAGTATGATTATTTTCATAGCTTGTTCTTATTAGTGTTTTTTAACTAGCTTTGCGTAATAGAAACCGTCACTTTCACCAGGCAGTAATTGCAGACCAGGTAACGTAGGGGTGTCGTTTTCATGCAAAGGTATGTGTTCAGCACTTTGATTATTGGCAAGGAACTTAGCAACTTGTTGTTGGTTCTCTTGCGGTAATACAGAGCAGGTCGCATAAACTAACGTACCACCAGGCTTAAGTAGAGGCCAAATGCTATTTAGGATATCGCCTTGTAAGTTAGCTAGATCTTCAATATCAGATGCACGACGTAACCACTTAATATCAGGGTGACGACGGATCACGCCAGTTGCTGAACAAGGCACATCAAGCAAAATACGGTCGAATTGCTGTTCATCCCACCAGATATGGGGTTGTGAAGCATCGGCACATTGTAGATCGGCTGCCAAGCCAATACGCACTAAGTTTTGTTTAACACGTTCTAGACGCTCGCTGTCGCTATCTAGTGCTAATACGTCAGCGTCGGCAAGTTCTAAGATATGGCACGTTTTACCACCTGGCGCTGCACACGCATCTAAAATGACATCATCATTTTGTGGATCTAAAAAGCGTGCTGCTAATTGTGCCGCTGCATCTTGAACTGAGCAGGCACCGGTATCAAACTCTGGTAATGCGTATACATCACACGGTTTAGCTAGTTTAATACCATCAGGAAAATCAGCATTAAGGATATGCTCAATATCATTTGCTTTAAGCATCTCGCTGTATTCTTGGGTGCTGTACTGCGCTTGGTTTACACGTAACCACATAGGTGCTTGCAACTGATTCGCTTCAAGAATTTCTTGCCAGTTATCAGGATAAGCTGCAGTAACTTGTTTGATAAACCAACCTGGGTGGTTAAATTTGCAAACAGGAATTTGCTTTGCTTTTTCTTCAAGCTCAGCTTGCTCACGTTGGAAACTGCGTAAAATCGCGTTAATCAGACCTTTTAAACCCAGTGCGCGCATTTGCTGAAGCGCATTAACCGTTTCGCTGATTGCTGCATGAGGTGGTACACGCATATGTTGAAGTTGGTAAATACCCACATACAACAAGAACTGGAAAATACGGCGCTTACCTTTTAGTGGTTGATCTAAAAGTTGCTGGCAATAATTTTCTAGGCTAGGTAAATAGCGCAGCACACCGTAGCAAATTTGTTGTAGTAAAGCTTTATCTTTCGGCGATAAACCCTGGCTTGCAAAAGGTAGCTCTTGATTAAGCGACGCGCCTTTATCGACTACGTTGTAAAGGGTTTCAGCAGCAAGTGCTCTTACATTACTCATTGCTTTGACCTAATACTGAGCCAGGCTCGACCCAATCACTGCGACCATTTAAAAAGTCAGTAACAGCCATTGGTTTTTTACCTTGCGGTTGAAGAAGGGTGATTTTAAGTGCATCTTGCCCACAGCCAACAGTAATACCTTGCTTATCAGCAGCAATGATTTTACCGGCTTGTGCAGTTTGCGATACAACTTCGGCTTGCCAAATTTTTACTGTTTGTCCTGCCATTTCGGTAAAACAAACAGGCCATGGATTAAAAGCGCGGATATTACGCTCAATTTGCGCAGCATCCATTGACCAATCAATATTGGCTTCGTCTTTTGATAACTTTTTAGCGTAATTAGCTTGTGCGTCATCTTGCTTTTCTGGAGTGATTTCACCTGCAGCAAGACGGTTGATTGTACTGATCAGTGCATCAGGACCCAATGCAGCTAATTTATCGTATAAAGAGCTACTGGTTTCTGTGCTATCAATTGGGCAACGGCTGATATGCAGCATGTCGCCTGTATCTAAGCCTTCATCCATTTGCATTATTGTTACACCGGTTTCGTTGTCACCAGCCCAAATAGCACGTTGGATCGGTGCAGCACCACGCCAGCGCGGTAAAATAGAGCCATGCACGTTTAAGCAGCCTAAGCGCGGTGCATCTAAAATCGCTTTTGGTAACAGTAAGCCGTACGCCACTACAATCATAATATCGGCGTTCAGGCTGGTAAGCTCTGCAAGCGCTTCATCTGATTTGAGTGATTGCGGTTGAAATACAGGTAAATCATGAGCAAGTGCCAGCTCTTTAACTTCACTGGCTTTTAGCTTTTTACCTCGGCCCGCTGGGCGATCTGGTTGGCTATATACACCAACAATGTCGTGCTCTGAGTCAATCAGTGCTTGTAAATGGCGCGCAGCGAAATCCGGCGTACCAGCAAAAATAATGCGTAATGGTTGTGTCACAGATATTCCTATTGATTAACTTATGATTTAGCAGCCAGCTTAGCTTCTTTCTCAAGCTTTTTACGGATACGTTGGCGCTTTAAAGGCGATAGATAATCAATAAATAGGGTGCCTTTAAGGTGATCAAGCTCATGCTGAATACAAATCGCTAATAGCTCGTCAGCGTCTAGGCTGAATTCTTCACCGTTTTCATTTAGCGCTTTAACAGTGACTGTTTCTGCGCGGTCAACTTTTGCATATGAATAAGGAACTGATAAACAGCCTTCTTCACTCACCGTTGAACCATCTTTTTTGGTGATTTCTGGGTTGATTAACACTAACGGTTGGTCGCGCTCTTCAGATACATCGATCACCACAATGCGCTGGTGGATATCTACTTGCGTTGCTGCTAAGCCGATACCGTTTTCGTCATACATAGTTTCAAGCATGTCTTTGACGATTTGACGAACTTCATCGTTTACTTCTGGCACTTCTTTCGCGATTGTACGTAAACGCTCATCCGGAAATCTTAAAACTTCTAACCTAGCCATAGTTACCTTTTACACTTGTGATTCATTTAGGGTATTGTATGCTCTTATTTTAGCCATTCGTGTTCACCTTTAACAGGTTTTGGTTGATAATAATCGAAAAACAACACAAGGAAGCCAAATGAGATACCCACTAGTTGCGGCTTTGCTAGCCTTTAGCAGTGCTTTTCCTGCAATTGCTGATGTGTTAACAATAAAAAAAGATGCGCCAAAACAATACGTTGTAAAAAAGGGCGACACACTTTGGGATATTTCTGGTGTGTATTTAGATGAGCCTTGGCAATGGCCTGACTTATGGCAAATGAATCCACAAATTGCGAATCCACATTTAATATACCCGGGTGATGCGCTCACTTTAATTTACGATAAAGACGGAAATCCTCGTTTAGTTAAAAATGCGCGTTATAAAAAACTCTCTCCAGAAGGGCGAATCACTCCAAAAGGCAAAAATGCAGTGCCTACCTTACCATTGGAATTATTACGCCCATATTTAAGCTATGAGCAAGCGATTAGTGCCGAAATTATTGCTGATAAACCCTATATTTTAGGCGCTAGTGTTAATACTAAAATGAACACCTTGGGGCATACACTCTATGTTAAAGGTGACCTGCATTTAAATGAAGCGTATGGGGTTTATCGAAAAGGAAATGACCTTGTTGATCCAAAGACCAATGAAGTATTGGCGAATAAAGCTGAGCTTGTGGCGATTGTTCGCTCATTTAGAAGCGGTGATGTAGCAAATGGCGTTCCTGCCTCAGTTAAGGTTGAGCTAGTAAAACAAGAAATTAAGCCGCATGACTTTTTAATGCCAGCAATGGAAGGGCAGATGTTGCCTGCCTATTTCACAATGAAACGTCCAGACACGGCTTTAGATGGCACGATAATCGCGTCAGCTAATGAAATGCGTGAATTTAGTACCATGGATATTGTTGTACTAAACTTAGGCTCGGACCAAGTGAAACCGGGTTTCGTCCTCGATATTCAACGTCAATCACCAGAAGTGTATGACGGCCGCAATGGTCCTCGCTACCGCGAAGACTCTAACAGCCTTGAGAAATTCATGACTGACGCAAATGAGCTGTTCGGTATCGAAAGTGACGAAGACAGTAGTGTATGGCATATGCCAAAGGAAAAAGTCGGTGAACTAATGGTGTTTAAGGTATATGACAACGTTAGCTACGCATTGATTGTGAAAAATCAGCACCCGATCCGAGTTGGAGATTATGCAGTTATAAACTAACTCACAATTTGGGCGCTCTAAGGAGGGAGCATGGCACAGGTTTCAGGCAAGCTATCCCATTGGCTTGCCTTTTATTTATGTAAAGGGCTTGGGATAAAAAGCCTTATTGCATTAAGTCAAAAGCAGCCACTGGATGAGCTATTTAAGTTATCTAGTTTAGAGCTTCAGCAGCTGGGCTTATCACAAAGCCAAGCCGATAACTTAGTTAATACCGATTGGCAATTAGTCGCCCACTATCAAGAGCAGATATCAACGCTTAAAATCAAAGTGATCAGTTATTTTGATAGCAACTATCCGCCCTTACTCAAACAAATAGCCAGTGCACCTATCTTATTATTTTGTTTAGGTAACACTGAGCTATTACGGTCATCACAAATAGCAATTGTCGGTAGCCGTAATGCCACACCAACAGGGCTTGAAATAGCCGCTGAATTTGCTCATCAATTATCTTCTGTTGGCATGACGGTGACATCTGGTATGGCTTTGGGCATTGATGGCGCAGCCCATAAAGGTGCATTAGCAGGAACAGGAAACACCATTGCTGTACTTGGTACGGGTATCGATATTGCCTATCCCAAACGCCATAGTTTGCTCATTAAACAAGTTGCAGAGCGGGGCTTATTGGTTTCTGAGTTCTTACCAGGCACTGCTGCTAATGCCGCTAATTTTCCGCGCCGAAACCGTATTATCTCTGGATTATCATTAGGTGTGTTGATTGTAGAAGCGCAGATTAAAAGTGGCTCTTTGGTTACCGTACGCTATGCACTTGAGCAGAATAAAGAAGTGTTTGCAGTGCCGGGTTCTATAAAAAGCCCACTTTCAGAGGCGAGTCATTTTTTAATTAAGCAAGGCGCTAAATTGACAGAAAATATTAGTGATATTCTTGATGAAGTGAGCTTTTTCTGTGAAAACAGTCTATATAGTATAGAACAGCCCATAGCAGATGAACCCGACTGCCCAGTGTTCAAAAGTATAGGGTATGAGGTAACAAGTGTTGATCAAATAACACAGCGCAGCCAATTACCTGTAGACGAAGTACAAGCTCGGTTACTCGACCTAGAGCTCGCAGATAAAATCGAACGAGTACTAGATGGTTATATAAGACTGGGAGGACATAAACATGTTTGACATCCTCATGTATCTTTTTGAAAACTATATCCATAGTGAAGCTGAAATCTTTACTGAAGAGAACGAACTTACCGATGAGTTAGTTCGTGCTGGCTTCAATAAACCTGAAATCTACAAAGCCCTTGATTGGCTAGAGCAACTTGCAGACTTACAACAAAGCGATATCTACCCGTACCTTAATGCCCAACCACAACATGCTATGCGTATTTACACAGATAGTGAATGCCAAATGTTAAGTGTTGAGTGTCGCGGCTTTTTAATGTTTATTGAGCAAATTGGTGTGATTAACACCGTAACCCGCGAAATGGTGATAGATAGGCTTTGCGCTTTAGATAAACCATTTATTTCTTTGGAAGATCTAAAGTGGGTAGTGCTGATGGTGTTATTTAATGTACCTGGGTCAGAGCAAGCTTACGCACAAATGGAAGACTTAATATTTGACGAACCAACCGATGTATTACATTAATTCGACTTTGCTTGTATCTTTGTTGAGTTTGGGTATATTAGGCGAAAATTAGCCAACCCCACAGGAATCTTATGAGTAAAATCGACCATTCTCTTTTTTCTGCAGATAAACATGCACTCGAAAAAGAGTATGAGGTTTGCCCTAAATGCGGTTCTGAATTGGTTATGCGCAAATCAAAGTCAGGGCCATTTTTAGGCTGTGCCAGTTACCCTAAATGTGACTACATCCGCCCATTAGCTCATCACGATAGCCAACAAATAAAAGTACTCGAAGACAGTGCCTGCCCAGAATGTGGCAAGCCATTGGTAATTAAAAATGGCCGCTACGGCATGTTTATTGGGTGTACGGGCTATCCCGAGTGCCACTATATTGCACATGATGAAGAGCCTGACGGTGCCCCTCAATTACCTGCTTGCCCAAAATGCAAAAAAGGCCAGCTGGTTGCGCGTAGTAATAAGTTTGGAAAAACCTTTTATTCTTGTGATGGCTATCCGCGCTGTAAATATACGCTTAATCATAAACCTGTGCCGACCGAGTGTCCTGCCTGTCAGTGGCCAATTATGACCGAAAAGAAAACTGCCTCAGGTGTTGTGTTACAATGCCCGCAGAAGTCGTGTATGCATAAGTTAGTCGAATCTTAATGCACTTGTAATTTGTTTATTTAGGAGAGTTTCTTTGTCTGATCCTGTTGCACAACCAGCCAATGCAATTGACGCTTTGCAGCAAGGCGGTGTGATTGTTTACCCAACCGAAGCTGTTTTTGGTCTTGGTTGCGATCCTGATAACCAATCTGCGGTTGAAAAGCTTTTAGCCATCAAACAACGCCCTGTAGAAAAAGGCTTAATTTTAATTGCTGACAATTATGGCCAGTTATTAAAGTATGTAGATGATGCCAAAATCCCCATGGATAAACGTGCTGATATCTTTTCACAATGGCCAGGTGCTATCACTTGGGTGATGCCGGCAGCAAAAGAAACGCCAAAGTGGTTAACGGGTCAATTTGATACTATTGCTGTGCGTGTAACTGATCACCCAACAGTAAAAGCCCTGTGTCAGCAATTTGGTAAGCCGTTAGTTTCAACAAGTGCAAACTTAACCGGTCAAGAAACGGTAATGACTATCGCACAAGCGAAAAGCGAATTTGCTGACATGGTAGATTTTTATGTTGATGAGCCGTTAGGTGGCAACAGCCAACCAAGTGTGATTAAAGACGCTGCGACCGGCAAAGTATTTAGAGGATAAACATGCAAAGCGAGCTACTCGAACAAGTTAAAACCTATTTAATGGCCTTACAAGATACAATTTGTCAGGGTCTTGAGAGTGCCGATGGCAAAGCAAAATTTGTTGAAGATAATTGGCAACGTGCAGAAGGCGGCGGTGGTCGTACTCGTGTTATCCAAGGTGGTAATGTCATCGAACAGGGTGGGGTTAACTACTCGCATGTATTTGGCGCGTCAATGCCAGCATCTGCAACAGCGCATCGTCCAGAGCTCGCAGGTCGTAGTTTTCATGCATGTGGTGTGTCATTAGTGATCCATCCTAATAATCCACATATTCCAACGAGTCACGCCAATGTGCGTTTCTTCATTGCCGAAAAAGAAGGTGAAGATCCAATTTGGTGGTTTGGCGGTGGTTTTGATTTAACACCTTATTACCCTGTATTTGAAGATGTACAACATTGGCATCAGGTGGCAAGCGATTTATGTCAGCCATTCGGTGCATCGGTATACGACAAATATAAAAACTGGTGTGATGATTACTTTTATCTAAAACACCGCAGCGAAACACGTGGTGTTGGTGGCTTATTCTTTGATGATTTAAATGAGCTCGGCTTTGAACAAAGCTTTGCCTTTATGCAGGCGGTAGGAAATGGCTATTTAGATGCTTACCTTCCTATTATTGAGCGCCGTAAAGACACGCCGACAACCGAACAGCAACGCGATTTCCAACTGTATCGTCGTGGTCGTTATGTTGAATTTAATCTTGTTTGGGACCGCGGTACATTATTTGGCTTACAAACAGGCGGACGTACTGAGTCAATTCTAATGTCGATGCCACCATTAGCACGTTGGGAGTATAACTATGTACCTGCTGCAGATAGCCCAGAAGCTAAGTTGTATCAGTACTATCTACGCCCACAAGATTGGTTAAATAGTAAAGAGTCAGACCTTGTTGCCCGTCAGTGGCAGCTTTAATCAAAAGATAACTCAATTCAGTGTTACTATCTTCTAGCCTAGTGGTAACACTCTTTCTATTTAGTATTTACGTGAAAGTGACGCTTTTAGCTTAATTTGAAGCGTCTTACTTGTTCATCCAGTGACCGTGCTAACGACAACAGCTCTTCACTGACTTTTTGGTTTTCATGGGCATCAACCAATGAGTGCTCGGCATTGTCACTAATTGCTATAACGCTTTGGTTAATTTCTTCAGCTGCTAGATTTTGCTGTTCAGTGGCATCAGCGATTTGCACGTTAAGTTGATTTATTTCGCTCATCTGCGAAGAAATATCACGTAGAGCTTTTGCAACTTGCTTAACTTGAACTGCTCTTTCGTCTGCTTCTTCGCAAGAGTTATTCATGGTATTAACGGTTTGTGCTGCTTCAGCTTGTAGTTTATCGATAGTGCGGCGAATTTCGTCGGTTGAGTCATGGGTACGGGTTGCTAAAGTACGTACTTCATCGGCTACCACAGCAAAGCCTCGGCCAGCTTCACCAGCACGAGCTGCCTCAATCGCAGCATTAAGTGCAAGTAAGTTAGTTTGCTCGGCAATGCTACTGATCACCTCGAGTACTTTACCAACGTCTAACGTTTGCGTTTGTAGTTGACTTACTTGCTCAGCTGCCGCTCTAACATCTGCCGCAAGTTGATTAATACTTTGCTCAGTGTGCTCAGCAACATGTAAGCTTTGCTGCGCAAGTTGATTACTGTGCTCAGACTTCTCAGATGCAAAATGGGTGGTGTTTTTTACTTCGCTTGATGAGCTTTCTAATTCGTTGATGGCGGCAGCGACCGAATCTGTCCCTTGCTTTTGCTTTAAGATCGCTTGCTCGGTGGTATCCGCTGAGGCATAAATGCTTTCGGCTGAGTGGATCAATACCTTAGAAGAATGGGAGACTTGGGCAATATTATCTTTAAACGCGCCTATCATGTGATTAAAGCTGGTGGCGAGAGAGCTAAGCTCGTCATTATTACTGTCATTTACCGTGAGGCTTAAATCTTTATTGGTGGTTGCCAGGTGCATGGTGTGGCTAATGACTTTTAAGCGTTTGATGAATATTTTTCTAAACATCACAGCTAGTAGTGAAAATGCAGTAATGAAAATAGCCGCTAGTAGTAGCGTGTTCATTAAGGTGTTTTGCGATACTTCTTGCTCAATATCAGCCAACGAATAACTAATTTTCACTACACCTAACACATCGCCTTCTTGTGCTTGATGGCAGCCTAAGCAGTTTGTTCCTTTATAATCACTGCGAGCAAACATAGGCTTTAGATAAGTCATCGTACTATTTTGATTATCAATAAATAGTGCTTCAGTGCCTGTTAGCGCTTTTCGCTCAGCATCGTTAGTCGCAACTTGGTTGGCATTTCCTGGCCCATAAATTTTATTAACGATTGGACTACGAATGATATGGGCGTCTGCAATATTAGGATGGCTTCTTAATTTAGTACTCAGAATTTCGCGATTAGCCATAGTGCCAGTTAGCATCATGGTGTTAATAGAATCAAAATAATTATCGGCAAGCAGTTTTATGTTACTTTCAACGGTATCTTGCGCTAATTCATGCTGTTGCTGAGCGCTGCTGAATATACTGGCAAATAATACCAATACGCCTGTTAGTGCTAACAAGGCATAAATTTTAAATTGGATAGACTTCATTCGACGACGCTTTTTCTAAATTAAGGAAAATTTATTATCTTTATTTAGAAAAAGCGTACATTGATATAGCGCAAAGCTTCGTTAGTTTTGATTGATCATATGGCTGGCGAGTTGCGATAACGATTGTCTTAACCCTTCGCGAAGTAGTGGGTTATCAATCTCGATATCAAGCGTTTTATTCATACAATGCATCCATTGGTCACGTAGGTCTTGATCAATAGGGAAAGGCATGTGACGCTTTCTTAGCATTGGGTGACCATATTTTTCAACGAATAGGTCAGGACCGCCCAGCCAGCCAGATAAAAACTCAAAGAATACTTGGCGAATTCTATCTAAAGGCTGCGGATGCATATCATATAATGGTTTGGCGTATTCATCTGTGGCCATTATGTCGTAAAATCGATTTGCAATTGCTCGAGCTCCTGCTTCACCGCCAATAATTTCGTAAGGTGTTTTTTCTGGGGTAGGTGTTTCAGGCGTTGGTTTCGATTTAGAAAAAAGTCGTTTAATCATAATATTAATAAAGCTCTACAGGGCGAAGAGGTTGCTTCACTATGGACAAATACGCGGTTTTTGGAAATCCAATCAAACATTCGAAATCACCCGCAATACACGCACAATTTGCTGCATCATTAAACGAGCAAATACAATACAGCGCCATTTTAGCACCAACAGATGCATTTGAAAAAACTGTCGCTGAGTTTTTCGCTGCGGGTGGTAAAGGGGCTAATGTCACCTTGCCATTTAAAGAGCAAGCGTTTGCCATGGTCGATGAACTTACAGAGCAAGCGAAAATAGCCGGAGCCGTAAACACGATTAAACAACTCGAAGATGGTAGCCTACTTGGCGATAACACCGATGGTGTAGGGCTTGTTAAAGACCTTTTAGCCAATAAAGTCACCTTAAAAAGGCAGCGAGTACTGCTTATTGGCGCTGGTGGTGCGGCGCGCGGTGTTATTCAGCCATTATTGAATGAGCAAATCGAAAGCTTAACAATAGCCAACCGTACCGCCGAAAAAGCAAAGGCGCTAGCGAGTCATTTTAATGGTGAAATTGATGTGCAGGGCTTTGCTTTGAATGATATCCCAGCAAACAACTATGATGTGGTGATTAATTCAACCTCAAGTAGCGTAACGGGAGACCTGCCTGGTATAGCAAAAGAGTGCGTTGCTAAGTGTCAGTGCGCTTACGATATGTTTTACGCGAATGATGATACGACATTTACATGTTGGGTTAAGTCGATTAACCCAACATGTTTAACTCTCGATGGTTGTGGCATGCTTGTTGGTCAAGCGGCACAGGCTTATTTTGTATGGCGCAATAAAATGCCAGAAATCATCCCCGTTGTTAGCGCGCTTAAAGCAGGAGAAATTGCGTGAATCAAGCTATCCAATTTATAGACAGACTCGAATTTAAGCCTGAAGAAAAGCAGTTGGTGTTTTTTGCCCAAGTTAGTGGCTTTATGGTGGAGTGTGTTATTGATACCAGCAAGTATGATTTTGCAGATCAAAGCAGTGCAGTTAATTACTTTGAATCTTATCGTTTCGATTACGAAGAGCTCGCCGAGCAGCTGATCGAAGATGAGCAGTATAACTCGGCAGGACAAATCGAATTAACCGAGGTGTTTTAGCCCTCAGCTAAGTATTCATCTTTAAGCTGAACATAATTATCAGCAGAGATATTTAAAAAGGCGCGCTCTTGCTCTGTTAAAGGGCGAGCCTGTTTAACAGGGCTACCGACATAAAGGTAACCAGACTCTAAACGCTTGTTAGGTGGTACTAATGAACCACCACCAATGATCACATCATCTTCAACAATTGCGTTGTCCATCACAATTGCGCCCATCCCAACAAGTATACGATTACCAAGTTGGCAGCCGTGTAGCATAACTTTATGACCAACAGTGACATCATCACCAATAATAAGAGGGTAGCCATCGGGGTTTGACTGAGAGGCACGTGTTAAATGTAAAACACTGCCGTCTTGAATATTCGTACGTTCACCAATACGTATATAGTTAACATCACCTCGCGCAGCAACAAGAGGCCATACACTTGAATCTTTACCAAGCGTAATATCACCCACTAAAACCGATGACTCATCAATATAAACACTATTATCGTATGTCGGAGTGATCCCTTTATAAGAACGGATAGTCATAAATTCACCTTTTAATTTTAAAATGCGCTCAGTCTAGTGTAACAGCGAAGCAAATAAATACACCAAAACAGAGCTAAATTGACTGCTAAACAGCCAGTTTTAGGGTGTTTAGTTCAAAAGCTGAGCGAACAGTACGTTTTTTTAAATTTTATTGAAAAAAGTGCTTGCGTAAAAAATCCATCTCCCTATAATGCGACCCCACTGACACGGCGGGCAGCAACGAAAGACGCTGAACAACGTAGCAGAGAGTTAAGTGAAACTTCTGTTTCAAATAATCGAAAGAAAATTTGAAATTAAGTGTTGACTCGAAAAATTAAGGATGTATTATACGCATCCCTAGCGACAACGTCGCAACGTTCTTTAACAATATAAAGCAATCATCTGTGTGGGCACTCGTACAGCTTGAGTTCTAACAGCGAAGCTA
>NZ_PNDF01000047.1:0-150441 GCF_005887195.1 Pseudoalteromonas sp. S1650
AGCAAAATCAAAAATAGAGTTTTCAGGGAATAATTCATTTACTGTGGGTGCTGGCGGAGAAATTACAGGTGCAGTCACTGAATCGGCTGCAGACTCAATGGTTGATAAGATTGATATTTCAACTCAAGCTGGTTCTCAGAAAGCTTTATCAATAATCGATTCGGCGATTTCATCTATAGATGGCCAGAGAGCTGATTTAGGTGCGATTCAAAATCGTTTTGGTCATACAATCAGTAATCTTGCAAACATCTCTGAAAACGTATCTGCTTCACGTAGTCGTATTCAAGATACTGACTTTGCAACAGAAACTGCGCAAATGACGAAGAACCAAATCTTGCAACAAGCGGGTACATCAATCTTGTCGCAAGCGAACCAGTTACCACAAGCAGCGCTTAGCTTAATTGGTTAATAGTGTGATTAGTACAACAACTAATGGTTAAGTCAGCATTAGTTAACTAAAATAAAAAGGAGATTGGCTTACGCTAATCTCCTTTTGTTGCATTAGCCATAGGGTAAAATGTTTAAGGAGGCGTTATGAGTGCAATAACCCAAAGCCCTGATTTTGCAGTGGCTCCACAAAAAGCGGATGATAAGCTAGCTGCGAGCCCGCAACTGACAGCAACGGCGATTGATGAATCAAATAAAACGGAAAATACACAACAACAGCAAACAGAGCAAAATTATCAACAAATGCAGCGTAAATTGGACGAAAGTGCTGAAAAAGACGAATTAGGCCGCGAACAGCTTGAGAAAATGGCGCAACAATTGCAAGACTTCATGGGTGAAATGAATCGTAGTTTGCAGTTTCAAGTAGATGAAGAGTCGGGCCGTGATGTTATTAAAGTGGTTGATAAAAACAGTGGTGAGCTAATTAAGCAATACCCATCTGAAGAAGTGTTGAGCCTAGTGGCTAAACTTTCAGAAACCGCAGGTTTTTTAATTGATCAAACTGTTTAAAGTTTTTTGTTAAGTTAAATGTGTAATGTGAGGAAGTATTATGGCTATTTCATTTAATGGTTTAGGTTCAGGTTTAGCAGTATCAGATATTGTTGATGCGTTAGTTAGCGCTGAAAGTACCCCTTTTACTTCACGTTTAAACAACAAAGAAGCCACGTTAACTACAGATATTTCAGCTGCAGGTGCACTAAAATCAGCGCTTGAAAAACTGCAAACCTCGATGGAGGCACTAGGCGAAGTTGATAACTACCAAAAACGTAGTATTTCTGGTAGTGATGATTTTGTAACACTAAGCTCAGATAAAGAGGCTCAGCCTGGTGGTTATAATGTAAAAGTAAACAATCTTGCGACTGAACATAAATTGATGTCAAGTGCATTTGCAGAAGATGCCGCAGTTGGTGAAGGGACGTTAACTATAGCGTCAGGTGAGAATAGTTTTGATATTGATGTGTCAGATACTGCAACTTTGTCTGAAATTCGTGATGCGATTAATGACAGTAAAGATAACGACAGTGTAACAGCAACGATTATTACCGACGATAATGGCCAGCATTTAGTTTTATCCGCAAAAAATAGTGGTGTTGAAAACGCAATAAAAGTTACAGCAACTGATGCTGATGGCGATAATACTGACGCGGCAGGTTTATCGGCTCTAGCCTATGACACAGATGCAGGGGTGACAAACATTAGTGAAGTAATTGCTGCAATAGACGCTTCAATTACCATAGATGGTAATTTAACAGTTACTAGCAGTGATAACGAGTTTGCAAATGTTATTGACGGTGTAACGATTACCGCCAAAAAAGCACATGGCACTGATGACGATGATAGCACGTTAAAAATTACTGAAAATAACAATAATATTAAAGCAGGCTTAAACAGTTTTATTGAAAGTTATAACGAATTACTTGAGCTTAGTAATAATTTAGGTAAATCAGGTGAAGACGGCGCTGGTGTGATGGCTGGTGATTCTATGCTTCGTGGGGTAATGTCAAAACTCCGTCAGCAATTAACCAGTGAAGTAACCCTGAGTGATGGCAGTAGTTTGTCGTTATCAAAACTCGGGGTTGAAGCAGACCGTTACGGTAAATTAAGCCTAGACACAGAACGCCTAAACGAGCAAGTCGAAGCAGATGTAGACCTAGTGCAGGAGTTCTTTATAGGTGAAAATGAAGACGAGGGCGGTTTTGCACAGTCTTTTGATGAGCTAATGAGCTTTTATACAGACTCAGATGGTATTGTTCAAAACAGAATTGACAGTAAACAAACCCAGTTAGATGGCTTAGATGATGAGCGAATTGATTTTGCAAGAAAAATGGAGTCGTTAGAGTCTCGTTTATACGCACAGTACAATAGCATGGATTTACTTGTAGCCCAGATGAACTCAACCAGTAGCTATGTGCAAGCGCAGCTTGATAATATGCCAGGGGTTGTTAAGCAAAGTAAATAATTGATTAGTCTATTTTCTTATCGGTATTTAGGCGCCAACTCTTTTGGCGCTTTTTTGCTTTTGGTTCATAAACGATCTATTTAGTAAATATTTTACTTTGTTTGAATAGAAGTACAAAAACCAATTCACTATCTACAACCGCGACTTTATTTTTCACAGTTGATATAGCGCTAATAACGCGTTTATATAACTGAGTATGTCAAAAGCAACTAAACGAAAATTAGCGTTTAGTTGCTTTATATTTAGAAATAGCTTTTTGTGATTTACGCTGGTTGATTAACTCGGCCTGAGTTTTATCTCTCGCGTTTTTAAGTCTAGCTGTAGCGGCTAAAATTTTAGCTTGTATAGCTAATAACTCTTTTTCTTGAGGTGGTGTTTCACTCTCACACCAATGTTTTAACTCTTGGTCAATAGCTATTAACGTTTGGCTTGCCAGCTCAATATCTGTTTTATCTATGTGCTCTGATAATGCAATGAGTAATTCATTCAGAGCGTTATAATTCGGCATTATTGCTCAGCTTTAGGTATGCGCTCTTCGAGCGGAATAGAATCCCACCCTTCTTTTATTTCTTTAACGATACGGATAACATCATCTACTGCTGCAATGTCGTTGTTTACATTTGCTTCAGTTAACCTGCGTTGGCAAAAGTCGTACAGCGATAGTAGGTTGCTAGAGATATCTCCGCCATGCTCAAAATTGAGTGCATCTTGTAGAGCACCGAATAATAAAATGCAGGTAGAAATATTTTCACCTTTTTTTTCAAATTCTTTACGCTCAATAAAGCCTTTAGTTGCTGCTAAGCGTCCGATAATATTGCTGAAAATCAAATTGATCTGCTCATAAGGAGACATTTCATTAATGTTGCTAACGCTAACTTGACTGTACTTTTTTATCGATATATGTGCCATGAGAAAATCCTATATTAAAAACACCGATTCATAAAAATAGATAAGCAATATTAATGCCATTGATGTTATCTTTCTTTGAGCATTTCTATAGAGATTATAGCAACGAGTATAGAATATTTTAAAATTCAAACAGGCTAAATTTGTAAGTTAATTCTTTAGTATTAAATTTTAGTGCTAAGTGACTATTTTTTGGCGTTGATGTCAATAAATTGCCGCTTAGCGCTTGCATCCCTCCTAAACTCGCTTACAATTTAGAAATTAACTAACCTCGTGGTAACTGTGGTTCGCCAATAATGATCTTAATTTTAGACAATAATAATAATCGTGCGATAGGTTTACATGCAGCACTTACCTTCATTGGTGAAACTGCACAATTAGTTGATGAGACTACATTACAGTCTTTTTGTGAAAAACATCAACAGCAAGAGTGTATGGTCATTCTTGGTGCTTTACAGCAGCTAAATCACGAGGCTGTGATCAAACAGTTTCCTGCCATTCCGTTTTTATTAATTGGTGAAACACTCAAACCGTTACTAAGCATTGCAAATGTAGTAGGTTTAATTTGTGAGCCATTTAACCATGATGTAACTACTCAGCTATTGCATGATTGTCAGCAATATCAGCGCATGCTACCGAGTGACCACAAACAAGCTAAATCTAACAAATCATTTGATGGTTTAGTCGGTGAAACTGAAGCTGTAAAAGATGTGCGCTTTTTAATTGAGCAAGTAGCAAAAACCGATGCCAATGTGCTGATCTTAGGTGAGTCAGGCACAGGTAAAGAAGTTGTTGCACGCAACGTTCATTTACTCTCTAAACGCAATACCGGGCCATTTGTGCCGGTAAACTGTGGTGCTATTCCTGGTGAACTACTTGAAAGTGAGCTATTTGGCCATGAAAAGGGTGCCTTTACGGGCGCTATTTCTGCACGCAAAGGGCGTTTTGAATTAGCACAAGGCGGCACGCTGTTTCTTGATGAAATTGGTGATATGCCTTTGCAAATGCAGGTTAAACTACTGCGTGTGTTGCAAGAGCGTAGCTATGAGCGAGTAGGGGGTACTAAGCCTATTCAAGCAGATGTACGCATTATTGCTGCGACTCACCGCAACCTTGAAGAAATGATTGAAAAGGGCGACTTCCGTGAAGACCTTTTTTATCGCTTAAACGTGTTTCCAATTGAAAATCCTTCGCTTAGTGAGCGTGCTGACGACATTCCTCTGCTTTTAAAAGAGTTAATGCGTCGTGTGAACGAACAAAGTGGCACAACGGCCAAATTCACTGAGCGTGCGATTCAAAGCTTAAAAGAGCATGCGTGGCCGGGGAATATTCGTGAGCTTGCTAACTTAGTTGAGCGCATGGTGATCATGTTCCCTGATAAAGTGGTTGATGTGCCAGACCTACCAGCTAAATATCGTTATATTGAAGTTGATGCTTATGAGCCTGAGTACCCTGAAGAGTTGATGGAGCGAGATGCTTTCAACGATATTTTCAGTACCGGCTTTAGTGATTACGATGATGAAGAACCTGAAGTACCAGCAACAACGGTTGACTCAGGTTTACTCCCTGATGAAGGAATTGAGCTCAAAGAATACCTAGCTGAGCTAGAAATCAGCTTAATCAGCCAAGCATTAGAGCGCTACGATTATGTTGTTGCACGTGCAGCAGAAATTTTAGGTGTTCGCCGCACCACACTGGTCGAAAAAATGAAGAAATATAACCTAACGCGCGACTAAGCCGCGTTAGGTATCTTCCTCGGTTTTTCTTTTTAATATTCACTAATTATCTCAGCTTTTCTAAAGCAATCATTGCTATGGTCATTTACCATGCCACAGGCCTGCATGTGGGCATACACTGTCGTCGGGCCTAAAAACTTAAAGCCGCGCTTTTTTAAATCTTTGGCAAATGCTGTAGAGGCTTCAGTAATAGCCGGGTAATCCTCTAATTTATCAAGATTGTTTACCAATGGCTTGCCACCAACAAACTGCCATTGGTAATTTGAGAAACTACCAAACTCTTTTTGAATCTCAATAAACCGTTGCGCGTTATTGATAGTGGCGGTGATTTTAGCGCGATTACGAATAATACCTTCAAACTGCATTAATCGTTCGACGTCGTCTTCGGTCATTTTGGCAACCTCTTCGACAACAAAGTTTTTGAAGGCACTGCGATAGCCATCACGCTTTTTAAGTATGGTATACCAACTCAGTCCCGCTTGTGCTGACTCTAAGGTTATAAATTCAAATAAGCGGTGATCATCATATAGTGGCACCCCCCATTCTTGGTCATGATAGGCCACATAATCTTCTTTGCTGGTATCGAGCCATGGGCAACGACAATGGTGTTCTTTTTGCATTATTCCCTCGCGATTGTCATTTTTTTGTCAGTGTTGTTTTGTCTTTAATTTATTGAAATAAAACAAAAATAAATTTGGTACGGATTGTGCATTTAGCTAGGTAGACACGATTTTTTGAGTATCGATTATGGCCTTAGCAAATGTCCTAAAACCACAATTTATCACAGCCAAACAATATAACCCATGCTTACAACAAGAAGAGTATGTGGGTGAATTGAGTGAGCTGCGCCAACAAGCCAGTTGGTTAGGTCATTTGGTTGATACCATGCCTGCGGGTGTGGTGGTTTTGGATGGCCGAGGTATGATCGCAAAAGCCAATCAAATCGCCATTGATATGCTAGGAGAACCCCTTGAAGGTGAAAAGTGGTTTAGCGTAATTCAACGCTCATTTCGACCACAGCAAGACGATGGACATGAAGTATCACTTAGAGATGGGCGTTTAATTAAGCTTGATATTACTGCGCTTGCTCCAGAGCCAGGTCAGTTAATTTTAATGACAGATTTAACTGAAACCAGACGCTTACAAAAGCGAGTGGCACATATGCAGCGCTTAAGTGCGCTTGGTAAAATGGTCGCTTCGCTTGCTCATCAGGTCAGAACACCGTTATCAGCGGCCATGTTGTATGCCGCAAATTTAGGCTCAAAGCGATTGCCAGAAAGCTCGCGTGGCAACTTTCATACAAAGCTAATGTCGCGTTTAAAAGATTTAGAAACCCAAGTGAACGACATGCTGCTATTTGCTAAAAGTGGCGAGCAACAAGTGGTCGAAAGTGTTTCAATGCAGCAATTACTTAATGAAGTAAAGGCTGGTGCTGATGCCATGGTTGCACAAAATAACAGTGAACTAAGCGTGAACTTGCCTGAGCCAGATATTGAAATTATGGGTAATAAAACTGCTCTGGCGAGTGCTATTCAAAACCTGATCCACAATAGTATTCAAATTATTGGCTCTGAGGCTGTGGTAACCCTGAGTGCCGAACGTGACGAAAGTAGCGAAAACTGTGTTCGTATCAGTGTCAGTGATAATGGCCCAGGTGTTGATTTACGTCATGCCAACAAATTATTCGAACCTTTTTACACTACCAAAAGCCAAGGCACGGGGCTTGGGCTTGCAGTTGTAAGTTCAGTCGCCAATGCGCACCAAGGACGGGTTGAAGTGACTAATAATGCTCATGGGGGAGCATGTTTTAGTTTGATCTTGCCAATTAGTGCAGAACCAATGTCAGCGGAGGCAAAATGAATACTAACTCTATCTTAGTCGTTGAAGACGACGCAGGTTTACGAGAAGCGCTAATCGATACCCTTGAGATGTCGGGTATTGATTGCGTTGCTGCAGATAGCGCTGAACAAGCGATGATCTTGCTTAAGCAAAATAGTTATTCATTGGTTGTTAGTGATGTGCAAATGGGCGCCATGAGTGGCCTTGACCTATTACGTAGCATTAAACTTAATTATCCTGAGCTGCCAGTATTAATGATGACAGCCTATGCCACCATTGATGATGCTGTAGAGGCAATGCGTTTAGGCGCGATTGATTACATGGCAAAACCGTTTGCCCCAGAAGTGCTTCTTAACATGGTGAGTCGTTATTTGCCTGAAAAGGAAAAAGAAACCGATGGCCCAATTGTTGCCGATCCATCGAGCATTAAGTTATTAGAACTTGCCAGTAAAGTAGCGCGCTCAGATGCCAGTGTCATGGTACTCGGCCCAAGTGGCTCGGGTAAAGAAGTGTTGGCTCGTTTTATCCACGATAAATCAAATCGTAGCGATGCTCCCTTTGTGGCTATTAACTGTGCTGCTATTCCTGAAAACATGCTTGAAGCAACCTTATTCGGTTACGAAAAAGGGGCGTTTACTGGCGCTATTCAAGCTTGCCCGGGTAAATTTGAGCAAGCTCAAGGTGGTACCATCTTACTAGATGAAATCACTGAGATGGATTTAGGCTTGCAAGCTAAATTACTGCGTGTACTTCAAGAGCGCGAAGTAGAGCGCTTAGGCGGTCGTAAAACCATAGAGCTTGATGTTCGCGTACTTGCTACAAGTAACCGAGATTTAAAAGAAGCAGTGAGCGAAAATCTATTTAGAGAAGATTTATATTATCGCTTAAATGTATTCCCGTTAATGTGGAAACCATTAGCCGAGCGTCCTGGCGACATTATTGTATTGGCAGAGCATTTAATAGAGCGTCATTGCCTGAAAAGTAAAGAGCCTATAGCTCAACTAAGTGAGGGTGCGAAACAAAAGCTGCTATCGCATGCTTGGCCAGGTAACGTACGAGAGCTCGATAACGTTATTCAACGGGCGTTGATATTATGCGATGGTAATAGTATTCATCAAGATGATGTCTTTATTGAAGAGTTGCTTACGGCGGATATCAAGCCAGTCGCTACGCCACCACACAACGCTCCGGTATATCAAGAACAGCCTGTTGAAGTTAATCTAGATACCGTACCGCAAGTGAGTGAGCAGGGTAATTATAAAGACGAGCTGAAAGACAAAGAGCATCGTATTATTTTAGAAACCTTAGCGCGTTGTAACGGTAAGCGTAAAGAGGTTGCAGAAACCTTAGGTATTAGTCCGCGCACGTTACGTTATAAACTGGCGCAAATGCGAGACTTGGGTATCGCCTTACCTGCATAAACTCCTTCCAAAAAGTTAGTCAAACAAGCTCACATTTTTGTGAGCTTGTTTGCTGTCAAAACTCTGACAAGTAAATTGTCTGTGTTAAGTTGTTGAAAATTCTCGTTTTATTTTGTGGCACGGTTTGTGCTTTATCAGTGCATAAGTAAACTGCATTGTCAGAGAGTATTATGAAAGTTCAAAACAGCGCATTATTTCAAGAAATGCAATCTATGGCTTCAGAAGTTGGTCGTGGTAACTCAATTAATAATTTACCAACACAAACTCAGCCAACTTCATCGGCACAGTTTGGTGATTTACTTACCAATGCACTTGATACAGTGAATGGCTTACAACAAGAAGCAAAACAAAAAGTAACCGCGCTTGAAATGGGCGATCGCAGTGTTTCACTTGCGGACGTAATGATTGCTTCGCAAAAGTCATCAGTTGCCTTTGAAGCGACGGTACAGGTTCGCAATAAACTTGTTGAAGCTTATAAAGAAATCATGAACATGCCTGTGTAACTAGGTAGTGGAGAATTATTGTGGCGCAATCTAATCAATCAACTGATCTAGCCTTAGCAGGCGGCGGTATCGATGCAACCGATACTGACGATCAACAAGAGCAAAAGTCAGGCTACCTAAGTGCCTTAAATGGTGTAGACGTTTTACGCCAGGCTACTTTAGTGATTGCTTTAGCAATCTGTTTGGCTATCGCAATTTTTATTATTATTTGGGCTCGTCAGCCAGATATGCGTCCGCTTGGCAAAATGCCAACGGAAGAGCTTATTCAAACGCTGGACTTCTTAGACGCTCAAAAGATTGATTACGAACTTGATGGTAACGTCATCTCTGTTGAAGAAGGTGAATACCAAAACATCAAATTATTGATGGCTCGTGAAGGCCTAGAGCAAGCGCCAAGCTCAGGTACTGACATCATCATGCAAGACATGGGGTTTGGTGTAAGCCAACGCCTTGAACGTGAACGTTTAAAGCATGGTCGTGAGCAACAGCTTGCACGTACCATCGAAGAGCTAAAAAATGTTACTCGCGCCAAAGTACTTTTAGCTATCCCAAAAGAAAATGTATTTGCTCGTCGTGAAAAACAACCTTCAGCGACGGTAGTACTAACCTTAAAACGCGGCCGTACGCTTGATGGTGAAGAAGTTGACTCAGTAGTTGATATTGTTGCCTCAGCAGTCCAAGGTTTATCGCCAGAGCGTGTTACTGTTACCGATCAAAATGGTCGTTTACTGAATTCAGGCTCACAAAACTCACTTGCTGCTCGCTCTCGAAAAGAGTATGAAATTGAGCGTAAGCGTGAAGAAGAATACTTAAATAAAATCGATAGCATCCTTATTCCAGTTGTAGGTTTAGGTAACTACACAGCGCAAGTCGACTTAAATATGGATTTTAGTGCAGTCGAAGAAACACAAAAACGTTATAACCCAGACTTACCCGCTGTGCGCAGTGAAACCACGTTCGAAGAAAACAACATTGGTGGTCTTGCTGTGGGCATTCCTGGTGCGCTAACGAATCAGCCGCCAGTTAACTCTAATATTCCTGAGGTCGCTGGCCAAGGTAGTGCAGGTTCAGCAACGAACCCAAGTCGTTCGCATAAAGAAGCAACACGTAACTACGAACTTGATACCACAATTTCGCATAAGCGCCAGCAAACCGGTGTTATCCGCCGCATCAGTGTGTCAGTTGCCGTTGATTATGTACCACAAGTAGGTGAAAACGGTGAAACAACTATGGTTCCTCGCTCTGTCGAAGCATTGTCAAATATTCGTCGCTTACTACAAGGTGGTGTTGGGTTTGATATGCAACGCGGTGATGCACTTGAAGTCGTCACAGTGCCATTTGTAAGACAAGATACAGGTGAAGCGATTGAAGTTCCACTTTGGGAGCAAGATTGGTTCATGAAGATGCTACGCTTAGCATTAGGTGCACTGGTTATCATCGTACTTATTGTCTTTGTTGTAAGACCTATGCTGAAACGTCTAATTTACCCAGACGATACACTAGAAGAATATGATGAAGATGCATTAAGTGCAGGTGTAGATATTGGTGATAGCACGCTAGATATGCTAAATAAAGACTTTGACTCTGCTGCTGTAGGATTCTCAAGTGATGGTACACTACAGCTGCCAGACTTACATGGCGATGAAGATTTACTCAAAGCAGTTCGTGCATTGGTTGCAAATGAACCAGAACTGTCTTCTCAAGTAGTGAAAGCGTGGTTAACAGAAGATGACTGATCAAGAACAAAAACAATTACCACCGGCGTTTGATGTTGATAAATTAGACGGTGTTGATAAGGCGGCAATCTTATTGCTGAGCTTATCAGAAGAAGATGCTGCGCAAATCCTTAAGCACTTAGAGCCAAAGCAAGTGCAAAAAGTGGGTATGGCAATGGCCGCACTAGATGATTTATCGCAAGCGAAAATTAGCGCAGTCCATAATTTGTTTATTGAGCAAATTCAAAGCTTCAGTACCATTGGCTTCCAGTCTGAAGACTTTATTAAAAAAGCCCTTACAGCAGCGCTTGGTGAAGACAAGGCTGCCAGCCTTATTGACCAAATTGTTATGGGCTCAGGGGCTAAAGGTCTTGATTCATTGAAGTGGATGGACTCAAAGCAAGTGGCGAATATCATTCGCAACGAGCACCCGCAAATTCAAACCATTGTTTTATCTTATTTAGAGCCAGAGCAATCAGCGGAAATCTTGTCGCAATTCCCAGAAAAAGTGCGTTTAGATTTAACTATGCGTATTGCGAACCTTGAAGAAGTTCAACCAGCAGCATTGCAAGAGTTGAATGAAATCATGGAGAAACAATTTGCAGGTCAAGCTGGTGCGCAAGCTGCGAAAATGGGTGGCTTGAAAGCGGCTGCTGATATCATGAACTACCTAGATACCAATGTTGAAGGTCAGTTAATGGATTCAATCCGTGAACACGATGAAGAGATGTCACAGCAAATCCAAGACCTTATGTTTGTCTTTGAGAACTTAATGGATGTTGAAGACCGTGGTATTCAAGCGATCCTTCGTGAAGTACAGCAAGATGTATTAATGAAAGCAATTAAAGGTACTGACGAAGCATTAAAAGAGAAGATTTTAGGCAATATGTCAAAACGTGCCGCTGAATTACTCGCTGATGATCTTGAGGCAATGGGCCCTGTTCGTATTAGCGAAGTAGAAGCGGCACAGAAAGAAATTCTTTCTACGGCACGTCGTTTAGCTGACTCAGGCGAAATTATGCTTGGTGGCGGTGGTGGTGAGGAGTTCCTGTAAGCCATGAGTAAGTCTTCATTTCATACAGGACGCCCAGTGCATGCCAGTGAAGCAGCCGATGAACTATTGGAAAACTGGCCAATTCCTGAGGTTACGCAAGATACAACAAAACTCGCTGGACGCTCAACGGCGTATGGCACGCCTTTAGCTGACTTATATCGTAAAGAGCAGCAAAAGCAGCAGGCCGAAGAGCAGCCAGAAGAGCCTGAAATTCCGTCATTGACCATGGCTGAACTTGAAAAAATCCGTCAAGATGCCTATGAAGAAGGGCTAAAGCAAGGTCATGAACAAGGCTATATAGATGGTTTTGAAAAAGGCGCGCATGAGGGGAAAGAAGCTGGTTTTAAAGAAGGTGTTGAGCTTGGTAAGGAGCAAGGCCAAGAAGAAATTAAGCCTATTTTAGAAGAGCAGCTCACCAACTTAAGAAGCTTACTTGATAGCCTTTCTCAACCATTATCTAAAGTCGATGAAAGTGCCGAAAAGCAGTTAGTGCAGTTAGCTGTGATGCTGACAGAGGTCTTAGTTTACCAAGAAATTAAAACCTCACCTGAAGTCATTTTACATGCTTTGAAGCAAGCTATTGATGCGTTAGGTGAAGAGCAAGCTAAAGTACGTATTCACTTACATCCTGATGATATTACTTTAATTACCGAAAGTTATGGCGAACAAACTATCGCAGATAACCATTGGCAGTTAGTGGCAGAACCGACTTTAGAACGTGGTGGCTGCGAAATTAAAACCCCGCAATCATCCCTTGATATGACGATAAAAACTCGCGTCAAAGAAACGTTGGAAAACTTTTTGCATAGCAGTGGTATCTAACACTTTTTAGGCTCATTATGAGTGCTCAATCAATGACTCTTAGCGAACGCTTACAGCGCTATGAAAAACATATCAAGGCTCCAAAACCGGCTGTTGCCGGTATTCTGACGCGTGTTGTTGGTTTAACGCTAGAAGCAAAAGGGCTTAGAGCACCTGTTGGTAGTCAATGTAAAATTGAAACCATTAACGGCTTTGTTGATGCTGAAGTTGTTGGCTTTAATGACCAAACACTGTACTTAATGCCAAATGATCACATCTCTGGCGTACTACCAGGTGCGCGAGTTATCCCAAAAGTAAACGAAACAGGATTGCCTGTAGGCATGAGTTTACTTGGCCGCGTAGTGGATGGCCTTGGTCGGCCACTTGATGGCTTAGGTGCAATTAATGCTGAGCATCACTTAAAGTTTGCGCAAAACGCAATTAACCCGCTGGCAAGACGACCAATCAGTCAACCTATGGATGTAGGTGTACGAGCCATCAACTCCGTTATTACCGTGGGTCAAGGCCAGCGCATGGGTCTGTTTGCAGGCTCTGGTGTTGGTAAATCAGTGCTACTAGGTATGATGACTCGTGGTTCTGAAGCAGATGTAATCGTGGTTGGCCTTGTGGGTGAACGTGGTCGTGAGGTAAAAGAGTTTATTGAAGAAATTTTAGGAGTCGAAGGGCGTAAGCGCTCAGTGGTGGTTGCAGCCCCTGCGGATGCGTCACCATTAATGCGTTTAAAAGGCTGTGAAAGTGCAGTGACCATTGCGGAATACTTTCGCGATCAAGGTCTTAACGTGTTGTTATTACTTGACTCTGTTACCCGTTATGCCATGGCACAACGTGAAATTGCCTTAGCGGTTGGTGAGCCTCCGGCTACGAAAGGTTATCCGCCTTCAGTATTTGCTAAATTACCTGCGCTGGTGGAGCGTGCCGGTAATGGTGGTGAAGGGCAAGGTGCCATTACAGCGTTTTTTACTGTACTTAGTGAGGGCGATGATATGCAAGATCCAATTGCTGACTCTGCCCGCGCTATTTTAGATGGCCACATTGTTTTATCTCGAGATTTAGCCGACAGTGGTCACTATCCGGCTATTGATATTGAAAAGTCGATTTCTCGTGTAATGCCGCAGGTTGTATCTGAAGCGCATATGCAACAAGCGCGTGTGCTCAAGCAAGTGTATTCAATGTATCAACAAAACAAAGATATGATCACCTTAGGGGCGTACCAAAAAGGCACCGATCCTATGCTCGACCAAGCAATTAATATGATGCCGCGAGTCAATCAATTCCTTCAACAAGGTATGAAAGATGTGATCAGTTATGATGAAGGTCTGCAAGGCCTAGCGCAGTTATTAGGGCAAGGTTAATGGCTAAAAGTAAACTTGATTTATTGTTAAAGCTTGAGAGCGATAAAGAAGAGTCTTTACGCATGGATTATTTAAAAGCACAGCAGCACTTACAAAGTAATCAACAAAAACTGCAAGGGCTTAATAACTTTCGTTTAGAGTATTCTCAGCAGTTACATTTGAAAGGTCGCTCTGGTTTGTCTAGTGCTGGCTTCAGCCAATATCATGCTTTTATTGCAAAAATTGAAGAAGCGATACGCCAGCAAGCAAGTACAGTGAATACCGCAAAACAAGTTGTGACACAGCGAAAAGCACTGTGGTTAAAGCAACAAGTGAAAGCAAAAGCAGTAGCGAAGTTAATCGAAAAGCAAGCTGAAAAACAAGCGATGCAAGTGGCAAAAGCAGAACAAAAAATGCTGGATGAATTTGCTGCAAATCAGTTTTATCAGCGTCAACTTAAAAACGCACTTCTTTAAAATACTTCCTTTTTAGGCATGTTAATTGCATTTACCTAACCAGTAGCATTAATTTTGGCACTTGCGGCGGCAAATTGCCTCATTACTTTAGATGACTAGGTTTAGGTGAATTATGGCGATCAGTGATATCAATTTGCAGGTTAAAACTGAGCAAGGTACTGGTTTTTCAGGCAAAGACTCAGAGTCTAACAACAAAGCATCGGGCTTAAGTTTTTTAACTTCACTGACAGAAGCAAGTGAAGCGGCAAACGCGCAAGCAAAAAGTGATGCAGATGCTGACTCAATTGATGAACCTAAAGCTATCAGTACTTCTGAAGAACTTAAATCAGATGCAAAACCAGGTGATGAGAATACAGCGACTGATGCTAAAGCTGCAACTACTCCCACATCTACAGATCAGCAGCCTAAAATAAATCCAGATGTTCGTAATGAAGCTGTAACTAAAGAACAAAGCGATGAACTTGCACTTGTAGAAGGTGAAGATAACCCACTGCTTTCGCAAATTAATGCGGCTCAAGCTATGAGTACACGTGTTAATAAATTGATTGAAAATAATGACTTTAGCCCTGTAGTTGTTGATAAAAAACCAACCCCAATCGATACCATTACACCTGTAATACCTTCACCTATGACAGACGTTGCGCAAACCGATGATTCAAAAGTCGCAGCAGAAGATGACAACTCAATCGCAAGTTTATTACATAAGTCTAAAGTTGCGACAGCGGTAGATAGTCAACTAAAAGCGATTGGTGATTTACCGCCAAAAGATAGCGTGACCCCTATTGTTGATGGCCCATTAACAGACAAAGAAAAGCAGGGTGTTTCAGCTGTTAATACACCGGATACAAAACCTCAGGTAGCTAACTTTGCCAGTGCAATACAAGCAACTGACAGTAAAGAAACCACTGTTGATTTAGACGCTGTAAAAACAGCTGATGGAAATGAACTCAGCGCGAATGATAAAAGCAAAGCTGTTTTAAGCAAGATGCTTAGCGATGCAAATAATAGCGTTCAAACTGATGCAAAAGCGCCTGAAGTGACGACAAAGCAAGCGCATGGCAACGTTGATAAGCCAGCAGTAAACCTAGCTACTGAGCAGGTAGCTCCGAAGAGCGTTGAAGCAAGCGCGGCAAAAGCATCAGATAAACCAGTAACTGATAAGTCAATCGTTAACCTGCTTGCCAAACTACAAAGTGGCGACGGGCAGGCTGTAAGTGAGTTCGCTAAAGGTTTGTCGCTCAGCACTGATCAACAAAAGCAACTTGAACAACAAATCAATCAACTAAAAGTTGACAATAAGCTTGGCGCTGATGAGCTGGCAACAATCAAGTCGCTATTGACTGATGTGATGAGTAGTAAGCCTACAACACAAACTGCACAGAGCCCTGTATCACAATTTGCTGTAGAGCAAGACATTGCTGATGAAAGCCTGACAAAACAAGATGCTAAATTAGCTGATAATAAAGCGCTTGATACTAAACTGCCGACTAGCATCGAAAAGCAAATCACTGCACTGACGAAAGATGAGCAGCAAGCACTGTTAAATAAAGTGAATACTCAACTGCAAACGTTAACGCCGGGTACTGCTCAGTACGAAAAACTTTCTGCGGCACAAACTGTGCTCAAAGAGGCTATTAATGCTCCTGCAATAGTCAACACAGCGATGCCGATAACCGCCGCCACAGTCAATGCTGAAAATAATAATACAAAACAAAACAATACTGCGCAGGTTACAGCCGATGTTACAAAGGCTGCAACTAGTGAAGAAGTAACTTTAGAGCTTGATACAAAAATTAATACCGAACGTACACAAGAAGCTGTGCCTTCGCGTGTAGCTCAGTTATTTACTCAGTTAACGACTCAAGCCAATGCAGCAGCACAACCAGGTGCCTATGAGGTAGCTCATCAGCAATATGAGCAAGCAATAGATGCACAAACAATGCAGACTCAAGCAACGACACAAACTCAGGCTCACTCTAAATCGGTGAGCATTGACCCTGGTGTAATGCAAGCGATCAATATTATAAAGAGTGACGCCGCAAAGATGCTTCAAGAGCGAGTTAGTGCGTTACTAAATATTAATAATAAAGAAGCGGAAATTCGCTTAGACCCACCAGAAATGGGCAGTATGCAAATTCGTATACGTAGCGATGCTGAACAAGCGCAAATTAATTTTGTTGTTCAAAATCAGCAGGCTAAAGAAGCTTTAGAGCAATCAATGCCACGTTTGCGCGAAATGCTTGCGCAGCAAGGTATTGAACTTGGTGAAAGTAGTATTCAGCAAGGTGACCCTGAGCAACAACAAGAGCAGTCTGGGCAAGGGCAGCTTGCAGGAAATCAACAAGCTGAGGAGCAACAACCAGAAGTAGCAGCGCAAAGCGCAGAAACTTCTCGACAACAATCTTCATCATCAATAGATTACTATGCATAAGTCCTGCTATTATAAGAAATAAAATAGTTACAGTGTGATAAACAACTTGCTGTAACTTTGAGGGAAGTAACAATGGCCGAAGAAGCAAATTTAGAAATAGAAGATACGGGTAAAGGCAAAAAGAAGCTGATTATCATTATTGCAGCTGTAGTGTTGATTGTTGGCGCCGCCGTAGGTTACTTTTTATTTATGGGTGATGATGCCCCTGAAGAGAGCCTAGCAGATGAAACCACAGTGACTGAGGCTGCTGCACCATCGAGCTCCGCACAGATTGGTTCGGCTCTCTATGTCGCAATGCCACGCCCATTTGTATTTAATGTACCCGGTGCGAGTCGCGACCGTATTGTACAAATAAAAGTTCAGCTACTTGTTCGCGGTGAAGTGAACGAAGAAACTGCCAAAAAGCATATTCCACTTATCGAAAGTACCTTACTTGGCGTTCTTTCAACAACGACCGCAGATGAATTAGGTACCAGTGAAGGTAAAGAGTCAGTGCGTGTTGCTGCACTTGAAAAAGTACAATCAGCATTAAGTGATGTTGAAGGTAGCAAAGTGATAGAGCGGGTATTATTCACCGGCTTTGTGATGCAATAAGGGGTCAGCGTGAGCGATTTATTATCTCAAGACGAAATTGATGCGCTTTTACACGGCGTTGATGAAGTCGAAGAGGAAGATATTCACGAAGGTGATGACTTAGACAGTAATACCTTACAGTATGACTTCTCATCACAAGATCGTATTGTCCGTGGTCGTATGCCGACCTTGGAGATCGTGAATGAACGTTTTGCCCGTCATATGCGAATTAGCCTATTTAACATGATGCGCCGCACCGCTGAGGTCTCAATCAACGGCGTGCAAATGATTAAATTTGGCGAATATATCCATACCTTATTCGTGCCAACCAGTTTGAACATGGTACGTTTTCGTCCGTTGAAGGGCACTGGCTTAATTACCATGGAAGCCCGATTAGTATTCATTTTAGTGGATAACTTTTTTGGTGGTGATGGCCGCTATCATGCAAAAATTGAAGGCCGTGAATTTACGCCAACAGAACGGCGTATTGTTCAAATGCTACTTAAAATTATCTTCGAAGATTATAAAGAAGCATGGGCGCCGGTAATGGATGTATCTTTTGAGTACCTTGACTCAGAAGTTAACCCAGCAATGGCGAACATCGTAAGTCCAACTGAAGTGGTTGTTATTAGCTCCTTCCATATTGAGCTAGATGGTGGTGGTGGTGATTTCCATATCGCATTACCATATTCAATGCTTGAGCCTATTCGCGAATTGCTCGATGCCGGTGTGCAATCAGACACCGAAGACACCGACTTACGTTGGAGTAAAGCATTACGTGATGAGATCATGGATGTAGAAGTCGACCTATCGACTCAATTGCTTGAGGTTGATTTAACGCTACAACAGATTATGGAGCTTAAAGCTGGCGATATTATCCCAGTTGAAATGCCAGAGCATATCACCGTATTTGTAGAAGAACTGCCGACCTTTAGAGCGAAAATGGGCCGCTCACGTGACAATGTGGCACTACAAATTAGCGAAAAAATTAAACGCCCTGAATCAGTTAAGTCAGAACTACATGTGTTCACAAAAGGTGGCAAAAAACTGGATTCAGATGCAGAATTAGCAGAACTAGAAGAAGATCTACATCTATCTGAAGGTGTAGATTTAGACTGGTAGTCGATTTATAAGGTTAAACATAATGAGTGATGATCAAGATACAATGGACGAATGGGCCGCGGCACTAGCCGAAGCTGAAGAGGCTGAGGGTGGCTCAGGCGATGCTGCTGTGGCAGAGCTTGATGAATTAAAAGATGAAAGACATGAGCTATCGGGCGACGAAAAACGAAAACTTGATACCATCTTGGACATTCCGGTTACTATTTCTATGGAAGTGGGCCGTTCAAAAATCAACATTCGTAACTTATTACAACTTAACCAAGGTTCGGTGGTAGAACTAGACCGAGTCGCTGGTGAGCCGCTTGATGTATTGGTTAACGGCACGCTGATTGCGCATGGTGAGGTGGTCGTTGTAAACGATAAGTTCGGTATTCGTTTAACTGACGTTATTAGCCAAGTTGAACGTATTAAAAAGTTACGATGAATGCTTTAGTTGCTTTAACAAGTGCGTCGAGCACTGCATTTCCTACGGCATCACCGACGGCAGATTTACTGTCTATGGTGATGTCTTTGCTTTTAGTGCTGGTGGTTATTATTGCTTTGGCTTTTTTGGTTAAAAAACTAAATCCAAATCTTGCTAATAGTGATGAATTTAAAGTAGTGCGCAGTTTGCCTTTGGGCTCTCGTGAGCGTTTGATGGTCATTGAAATTGATAACGCACAGCACTTAATTGGTGTGACTCCGCACAGTATTAACTACCTGCATAAACTAGAAACACCATTACAAGAAAAAGAACTGCCAGAACTTGCCAAGAAATTTGGAAAGTTACTGAACCCACAATCACCTTCAAATAAAAAGAATTAACGCTATGATCAAGTGGATACTTATTTTAGCAAGTGTGTTGTTTTTGCCGTCGGTTAACGCTGAAGGCATAGAAGCACTGACCATTACCACCAACCCTGATGGCTCTCAAGATTACTCAGTGACGCTACAAGTGTTAGCGATCATGACGGCGCTGAGCTTTATTCCAGCGGCGGTCATTATGATGACCTCATTTACACGGATTATTGTGGTTCTGGCGATACTACGCCAAGCAATAGGCTTACAACAAACGCCTTCGAATCAAATTTTGTTAGGCATGTCGCTGTTTTTAAGTATTTTTATTATGGCGCCAATTTATCAGCAGGTGAATGAGCGCGCCATTGAGCCGTACTTGAATGAGCAAGTTACTTCAGTGCAAGCCTTAGAGCTTGCCAAAGACCCTATGAAAGCGTTTATGCTCTCGCAAGTTCGTATAAAAGATTTAGAGACCTTTGCGAAAATAGCTGGTTATGAGCAATTAGATTCGCCAGAAGACACGCCGTTGATTGTATTGATCCCAGCGTTTGTTACCAGCGAATTGCAAACGGCCTTTATCATTGGTTTTATGTTCTTCATCCCATTTTTGATAGTTGATTTAGTGGTGGCCTCCGTATTAATGGCCATGGGTATGATGATGCTTTCGCCGATGATTGTGTCTTTGCCGTTTAAGATCATGCTGTTTGTGTTGGTGGATGGCTGGAGCCTTGTGATGGGCACGCTGGCGAAGAGCTTTGGGCTCGGGGTGTAACAATGCAATTCAAGGCACATAATTAGGTAGGAGAGACAAAATGGAACCCGAAATTTTTGTCGATATACTCAGTGACGCGCTATTTTTAGTTATAAAGTTAGTGTCTGCAATCGTAGTACCTGGCTTATTAGTCGGTCTAGTCGTGGCAGTTTTCCAAGCGGCAACATCAATCAATGAGCAAACCTTAAGCTTTTTACCTCGTTTGCTAATTACCATAAGCGCACTTATTATAGGTGGTCACTGGTTCACGCAAGAGCTTATGGACTATTTTACCCGTTTAGTGATGTCTATACCGGAGATTGCAGGCTAAATGGAATTTCCATTTGCGGTCATTATTCAATGGCTCAGCGACTTTTTGCTGCCATTAGTGCGTATTAGCTCAATGATAATGATTATGGCAGGCCTTGGTGCGAAGAATGTACCAAGCCGAATTAAGCTTGGTTTAGCTGTAGTTGTAACCTTTGTTGCTGTGCCTATGCTGCCCCCTGCGACTTTCAACAATCTTTTTTCGTTTGAGATGATTCTTGTGGTCATTCAGCAAATGCTTATTGGTGTCGCGATTGGGTTTGCATCTGTTTTATTGCTAAATACTTTTGTTCTTGCTGGGCAAATACTCGCGATGCAAACAGGTCTTGGTTTTGCGTCCGTAGTTGATCCATCGAATGGTCTGAGTGTACCCGCTGTGGGACAATTTTATCTAATCTTGGCGACCTTGCTTTTCTTTGTGTTCAATGGCCACTTAATGATGATTCAAATGGTCATTCATAGCTTTGAAGTGCTACCAATTGATGGCAATTGGTGGGCGGTTGATCATTACTGGGATATCGTTACTTGGGGTGGTTGGATGTTCACCACAGCCTTGGTGCTTGCTTTAGCTCCACTGACAGCCATGCTTGTTATTAACATGTCGTTTGGTGTAATGACCCGAGCGGCACCGCAGTTAAATATTTTCTCAATTGGCTTTCCGTTTACCTTAGTAGCTGGTCTTGTGATTATTTGGGCAACATTAGGCAACTTTATGACTCAATTTGAGTTTCAGTGGTTAAAAATGGTTGAGTTAATGTGCAGCCTTGTTGGTTGTACACCTTAGGAGCGCGCCATGGCTGAAGATTCTGGTCAAGAAAAAACCGAAGAACCCACGCAGAAAAAAATTGATGATGCCAAGAAGAAAGGTCAGGTTGCCCGCTCAAAAGAGCTAGGTACCATGTTTGTGCTTATTTTTTCTGCAGTTTCACTCTTGTTGTATGGCCCTGAAATTGGTAAAGGTCTTTATAATATAATGGGACGTTTATTAAGCCTTAACCGTAATGAAACCTACGACACCACTAAGATGTTTTCAGTGTGGGGAATTGTTGCGGATGCATTGTTATTCCCTATGGCAATGTTTGTGTTGATCATCGTCATAGCCGCTTTTGTTGGCAATACTTTACTGGGGGGTTATAACTTTAGTTGGCAAGCGGCAGCCCCAAAAGCAAGTAAGATGTCGCCAGCTAAAGGTATTAAGCGTATGCTTGGCCCTCAAGCAGGAGTAGAGCTAGTTAAGTCTATTTTAAAATTTGTAGTGGTTGCAGGCTTTGCTGTGTTCTTAATTAATACTTTCTTTGATGAAATACTGCACCTAAGCATTGAAAGCGCGCCCGGAAATTTTATCCATGCACTCGAAATACTATCTTGGATGTTCTTGGGGTTAACTTGTACGTTAATCATTATTGCTGCAATAGATTCTCCTTATCAAAGTCACAAACACCATAAACAGTTAAAAATGACCTTACAAGAGGTAAAAGACGAATTTAAAAACTCTGAGGGTGATCCGCAAATAAAAGCGCGTATTCGCCGTACTCAGCGTGAAATGTCGCAAAGGCGTATGATGCAAGACGTGCCTGATGCAGATGTGATCGTAACTAACCCGACCCATTATTCTGTAGCACTCAAATACGATACAGCTAAAGCGGGTGCGCCTATTGTTCTTGCCAAAGGCGTGGACGAGCTTGCTATGCAAATTCGTAAAGTGGGCAAGGGGAATGACGTGCCAATTGTTGAATCACCCATGCTTACTCGTGCGCTGTATCACACCACCGATGTTGGTCATCAAATACCTGATCAGCTATTCACTGCCGTTGCACAAGTGTTAGCTTATGTCTTCCAGTTAAAACGCTTCCAAAAAGGGCGCGGTAAACGTCCTGTACCACTCAATAAAAAGCTCCCAATACCCGATGCCTACAAATACTAAACAGTAAATTTATAACTTGGAATAGTTATTGCAAATTCCGTGTAGTGTCAATTTTTTGAAATTGTTGAATTATGGAATTTAAAGCGGTATTACAACAACTTAACAGAGATAAAAAAGAATATGCGAAGGGTATCGGCACGCCGTTAATGGTACTTGCTGCGCTGGGTATGGTGATTTTACCCCTGCCGCCATTTCTTTTAGATATTCTATTTTCGTTTAATATCGCGTTAGCACTGGTGGTGTTACTGGTTACAGTTTACACCATGAAACCCCTTGAATTTGGTATGTTCCCTGCGGTTCTACTGATTGCAACCATCATGCGCTTAGCGCTGAATGTCGCCAGTACCCGTGTAGTATTACTCGAAGGTCATAACGGCGGTGATGCAGCCGGTAAAGTTATCGAGGCCTTTGGTTCGGTGGTTATCGGCGGTAACTATGCAGTTGGTTTAGTGGTCTTCCTGATTTTAATCATTATTAACTTTGTGGTTATCACCAAAGGTGCAGGTCGTATTTCTGAAGTATCAGCTCGCTTTACTCTTGATGCAATGCCGGGTAAACAAATGGCGATTGATGCTGATTTAAACGCTGGTTTTATCAGTGCAGAGCAAGCCCGTGAACGCCGTGAAGAGGTTACCCGCGAAGCCGATTTCTATGGTTCAATGGATGGTGCGAGTAAGTTCGTAAAAGGCGATGCAATAGCGGGTATCGTTATTCTAGTGATTAACATCGTTGGTGGTTTATTTGTTGGTATGATCCAACATGATTTATCGTTCAGCCGTGCGATGGAAGTGTACACCTTGCTAACCATTGGTGATGGTCTAGTTGCACAACTGCCTTCATTGTTACTGTCAATCGGTACTGCAATCGTTGTTACCCGTCAAAATGAATCGCACAACATGGGCGACCAAGTTAAGACTCAGCTAGGTAACGAAAAGTCTTTGTATATCGCATCAGGTATTTTGATCATCATGGGTCTAGTGCCAGGTATGCCGCATATTGCATTTTTAAGCTTAGGTGGATTACTGGGTTACCTTGCTTACTTCACCCAACAACAAAAAGCCAAAGCAGAAGCCGAAAAAGCAGAGCAAGAAGCAAATGGTGGTGCGCCAGGAACAGGTGTTGCTAATAAACAAGAGCAAAAAGAACTGGGTTGGGATGATGTTCAACAGGTTGACGTTATTGGTTTAGAAGTGGGATATCGCTTAATTCCACTGGTTGATCAATCTCAAGGTGGTGAACTATTAAATCGTATCAAAGGTGTGCGTAAGAAATTGTCTCAGGAACTTGGTTTCTTGGTACCTCCTGTGCATATCCGCGATAACTTAGAGCTTGACCCAAATGCTTATAGAATCACTATGATGGGGGTTTCAAGCGGTGAAGGTGAGCTTAAGCATGGTGATGAGTTAGCGATTAATCCAGGCCAAGTATTTGGTCCAATCAAAGGGGTTGCCACAAAAGATCCTGCATTTGGTCTAGATGCGGTTTGGATCAAACCAGATCAAAAAGATGAAGCGCAGTCACTTGGCTACACAGTCGTTGATTCAGCAACTGTGGTTGCAACTCATATTAGTCAGTTACTTACTAATAGCGCTGCTTTACTGCTTGGTCATGAAGAAGTACAAAACTTATTAGATATGTTAGCGAAGAGTCATCCTCGTCTTGTTGAAGGGCTGGTTCCTGATGTATTACCACTCACTACTATCGTAAAAGTACTACAAAACTTACTCAATGAAGGGGTGGCAATTCGCGATATGCGCTCGATTGTTCAAACTCTTGTTGAGTATGGCCCACGTAGCCAAGACCCAGATGTACTAACGGCTGCAGTGAGAATTTCACTACGCAGACTGATTGTTCAAGACGCTGTTGGTATGTCTTCTGAGATCCCTGTCATAACCTTGGCGCCTGAGTTGGAACAGATGTTGCATCAGTCACTTCAGAATGCAGGTGACGAAGGTGCCGGAATAGAGCCAGGCCTTGCAGAGCGACTTCAACAATCATTGAATGAAGCGCACCAAAACCAAGAAATGGCCGGCGAACCTTCGATACTGTTAACGTCAGGAATGTTACGGACTGTGCTATCTCGCTTCGTTAAGTACACCATCCCAGGTTTAAGGGTGATGTCTTACCAAGAGGTACCAGACGAAAGACAGATTAAGATTGTCAGCTCAGTAGGCCAACAATAGGATAGTAAAGGGGTTGAACCATGAAAATTAAACGTTTTTTTGCTAAAGATATGCGCACTGCACTGAAAGAAGTGAAAGATGAACTAGGTGTTGATGCGGTTATTATGTCGAACAAAAAGCTTGCTAACGGCGTTGAAATCGTTGCAGCTGTTGATTACGACAAAGCAGCCCCGAAAGCCGAAGCTAAACCAGCAGTGGCACAATCAGCACCTGCTCCACAGCATAACTTTGTTAAACCTGAGCCAATGCGTGCTAAACCTGAGCCGCAAGCGAAAGTTGCTGATAGCTTACAAGCGATACTTGAGCGTCAAGCCCCACGCCCTCGTTCGCCAGAGCTTGCGTCAATGTTTAGTCAATCTGGTATTGATACGAGTGAACACTATCAAGCAAAAGAGCCAAGCTTTGAGCAGCAACAGCCACAATACAAGCAAGCTCCTCGTTATCAACCGCAGGCAGCACCTCGTGTACAAACTCAAGCACATAGCTTAGGTTTTGATGACGATTTAGATTCAGGTTTTGATGATTTAGATTCTCCCGCTGAGCATAAAAACTCAGCACCTGCGAATCAATCAGAAATGACGACTATGCGGGAAGAAATGAATGCGATTCGTCAATTACTTGAACACCAAGTATCTGGCTTAATGCAACAGGATATGGCTCGCCGCGATCCGACTCGTGCATGTATGATTGACCGCTTAGCGGGTATGGGCATTGAACGTGATGTTGCTGAGCAAATGGCCTGTTTCATTCCTGACGATGTATCACGTCAACAAGCGTGGCAAGCATTACTGCAAATGGTTGAAAACCAAATGCATACAACGAATAACGAAATCCTACGTCAAGGTGGTGTATTCGCATTAGTGGGCCCAACGGGTGTTGGTAAAACAACGACTGTTGCGAAATTAGCTGCACTGGGTGCACAAAAATATGGTGCTGATAAAGTGGCGTTGATCACCACTGATACATATAGAATTGGTGCCTACGAACAATTGGCTACTTATGGTCGTATTATTGGCTGTGGTGTTAAGCAGGTAAAAGATGCGAATGAATTAGCTGAAGTGCTATACCATTTACGTAATAAGCGTCTAGTATTAATAGATACAGCGGGTATGAGCCAACGTGATTTACGTTTAACTGAGCAATTAAACACCCTAATGCGTAATCAGCGTGTTGATATTCGTAGTTATTTAGTATTAAGTGCAACAGCACAGATAAATGTGTTGCAAGAAACCGTAAGACACTTTAAAAAGGTTCATCTAAGTGGCTGTATCTTCACTAAATTGGATGAATCTTTAAGTTTAGGTGAGATTATTAGTATAGCGATTCAAAATCGCCTGCCAATAGGGTATCTTACTAACGGTCAGCGTGTTCCTGAAGATATTCGCGTAGCGAATGCTGAAAAACTAGTGAAAAAAGCTGAACAATTGTATTTAAAACGAGCAAAAGCACAACATTCACGACGTCAAGCAGTAGCGTCGAACACAGTAGGGATGTATGATTAACACAGTATTAGATCAAGCAAGCGGCCTGCGCAAAATGAATCAAAATAATAATAGTGGCGTTAAAGTTATCGCTGTGACTGGCGGTAAAGGTGGTGTGGGTAAAACCAACGTTTCACTCAATACCGCAATCGCATTAGGGCAGCAAGGAAATCGTGTATTAGTACTAGATGCCGATTTAGGTTTGGCAAACTGTGACGTGATGCTTGGCCTTCGTGTTGAACGTAACTTATCTCATGTTTTGTCAGGCGAGTGTGAGCTTGACGAAATTCTTGTTGAAGGTCCTGCAGGTATAAAAATTGTACCAGCGACCTCTGGTTCGCAAAGCATGGTGGAATTAACACCATCTGAGCATGCAGGCCTTATCCGCGCTTTTAGCGAGTTAAACACTGAGTTTGATATTTTAATTGTCGATACCGCTGCAGGTATTTCTGACATGGTATTAAGCTTTTCTCGTGCAGCCCAAGATGTTGTTGTGGTTGTATGCGATGAACCTACCTCAATTACCGATGCTTATGCGCTTATAAAAGTGCTTAGCCGTGAGCATGGCGTATATAAATTTAAAATTGTTGCCAATATGGTGCGCAGTTTGCGTGAAGGGCAAGAATTATTTGCTAAACTTTCAAAAGTAACGGATCGCTTTTTAGACGTTTCAATGGAGTTGGTAGCTACCATTCCTTATGACGAGAACATGCGTAAATCTACGCGACGTCAAAAGGTGATTGTTGAATTATTTCCAAACTCACCAGCTGCGGTGGCGTTTAAAACATTAGCAACAAAAGCAGTTAAGTGGCCGATCCCTAATCAACCTTCTGGCCATTTAGAATTTTTCATTGAAAAACTAGTAAACGGCTAACTATGACAACATCGGTGAATAAAGCGATGGGATATCAATCAGCACAAAACTTAAATGCGATTGTTGAAAAACATGCCTCTTTAGTTAAAAAAGTGGCGTGCCATCTAATTGCTCGTTTACCTGCCAGTGTCCAACTCGATGATTTAATTCAATCAGGCATGATAGGCCTAATTGAAGCATCAAAAAACTTTGATGCTAGCAAAGGGGCTAGTTTCGAAACTTTCGCTGGAATTCGTATTCGTGGTGCGATGTTAGACGAAATTCGTAGAGGTGACTGGGCACCACGCTCAGTTCACCGAAATGCTCGCCTTGTGGCTGAAACCATTTCCGAATTAGAAAGCACGCTAAATCGTGAACCTAAAGATACAGAAGTCGCTGAAAAACTTGATATAACGCTCGATGAGTACCATCATATTCTACATGATGTAAATTCTAGTAAAGTATTAGGTATAGAGGACTTAGGCGTTGATGAAGACGTCATTACACCTGTAGGTCAGGATTTAGGACTAGACAAACCGTTTAATAACGTTAAAAATGAGCGGTTTAACCAGTCTCTATTAACGGCTATCCAATCGTTACCAGAAAGAGATGCACTTGTTTTGTCTTTGTACTACAACGACGAAATGAACTTAAAAGAAATAGGACACATACTCGATGTTAGTGAATCGCGTGTGAGTCAGATACATGGTCAGGCGATGATTAAGCTCAAAGCAAAAATCAATGACTGGATTAATTAGTAGTAAGTAAATATAGGTTCAAACCTCACCGGAGGATGTTTTGGATAAAAACATGAAAATTCTTGTTGTTGATGATTTTTCTACAATGAGACGTATCATTAAAAATCTATTAAGGGATTTAGGTTTTACCAATGTGCAGGAAGCTGACGATGGGTCAACAGCATTGCCAATGCTACAAAATCAAGAATTTGATTTTGTTGTAACAGATTGGAACATGCCAGGTATGCAAGGCATTGATTTGTTAAGAGCAATTCGTGCTGATGATAGCCTTAAGCATATTCCTGTATTAATGGTGACAGCTGAAGCGAAAAAAGAACAAATTGTTGCTGCTGCTCAAGCGGGTGTTAATGGCTATATCGTTAAACCATTCACTGCTGCGACACTTAAAACCAAATTGGAAAAAGTGTTTGAACGTTTAGGTTAATCTAAGGGGAGAGGCTTATGTCAGCACTAGCTGCGCCTCAAATAAGTTTAGAGCAAGCTCGTCAACTTGTTGAGTTTCTTGAAAATGGTGAACAAGAAAAAGCTGATCAGCTGATACTTGAAACAGCATCAAAAGAACAATCAGAGCTGTTTGCTGAAATCGGTAAACTGACGCGACAATTACATGAAGCGCTAAAAAACTTTGATCTAGATACTCGTCTTTCAGATTTAACTACCGATGCGATCCCAGACGCTAAGCAGCGCTTAAATTATGTTATGGAAATGACAGAAAGCGCCGCTAACAAAACCATGGATGCAGTTGAAGCTAGTTTACCTATAGCGCAACAACTTGCAGATGAAATAGCGACGATTAAACCAACGTGGGATCGTTTAATGAGCCGAGAAATAGAGCTCGGTGAGTTTAAAAAGCTATGTCATAGCTTAGATAATTTTATGAATAACTCGCATACTAAAACCGATGAGCTACAGGGCTTGATGACCAATGTGCTGATGGCACAGGACTATCAAGATTTGACGGGGCAAGTAATCCGTCGCGTCATTGAGTTAGTGCGAGAAGTAGAAGACAGTTTAATTAATCTCTTAACTGTGTTTGGCAGTCAAGAAGATGGTCATCAACAACAAGAAAAACAGGCCATAGAAAAAGCACCTGCAACAAGTGATACACTAGCAGGTCCTGAAGGGCCGATTATTGATAAAGACTCTCGTGATGATGTTGTCTCAGGACAAGATGAAGTCGATGATCTATTATCAAGTCTGGGCTTCTAAGAGGAGAGTAGCTGCATGAGCTTTGAAGTCGATGAAGATATTTTACAGGATTTCCTTGTTGAGGCAGGAGAAATCTTAGAGCTTTTGTCAGAGCAATTAGTTGAGCTTGAGAACAATCCCGAAGACAAAGATCTCTTAAACGCCATTTTTAGAGGCTTCCACACTGTCAAAGGCGGTGCAGGCTTTTTAAGCATGACTGAACTTGTTGATGCGTGTCACGGTGCAGAGAATGTTTTCGATTTATTACGCCAAGGTGTTCGCAGTGTCACTCCTGAGCTTATGGATGTTATTTTACAAGCTCTGGATACCATCAACGAAATGTTCGCAACGATTCAAAATCGTGAGCAACCAGAGCCTGCAGATCCTGCGCTTCTAGACGTTCTTCATAAATTAAGCCAACCACCTACAGCGGAAGAGCTTGCAGGTGAAGATGTATCAGTAGCAGACGATGTAGCAGTTGCACCTGAAGAACCTGCTGTTGAAGAGGCTGTTGTTGATGCACCTGAAGTAACAGCTAACACGGCAGCAGACAATATTGATGAAGATGATCCATTTGCGTTTGATATGTTGTTTGATGGCGGCGGTCTTGCTGATAGTAAGGCAGAACCACAGAATATTGATGAAATTACTGAAGATGAGTTTGAAAGCCTCCTCGATGAATTACATGGTAAAGGTCAAGGGCCAGCATCGGCTGCTACTGAAGCTATTAGCAGTGATAGTGATGACATCACCGATGATGAATTCGACAGTTTATTAGACGAATTACATGGTGTTGGTAATTTTGGTGAAGTAAAACAAGAAAATATAGCCAAACCTGAAACAGTAAAACCTGCACAACCAACTCCTCAAGCGCCAGCAGTAGATACTACAAGCAGTGACTCAGACGATGAAATTAGCGATGACGAGTTTGAGGCGTTGCTTGATGAATTACATGGTAAAGGTACAGCTCCACAGTCTTTAGAAACGGCTGCGCCAGAAAAAGCGCCTGAACCACCTAAAGCTGAACCTGCAAAACCGGCACAGCCTGCAGCATCAAAACCGGCACCTACTCCTAAGCCTGCCGCAGCTGCACCTAAACCGGCTCCAGCTCCTGCAAAAGCACCAGCAGCTTCTGCTGCACCGAAAAAAGCGCCACCACCACAAGCTGAAACAACGGTTCGTGTTGATACCAAGCGCTTGGACGAAATCATGAACATGGTGGGTGAGCTGGTATTAGTACGCAACCGTTTGGTTAGCCTTGCAAATAACAGTAACAGCGAATCAATGGGTAAAGCCATCTCTAATTTAGATGTGGTAACTGCAGACCTGCAAGGTGCGGTGATGAAAACCCGCATGCAGCCAATTAAGAAAGTATTTGGCCGCTTCCCACGCGTTGTGCGTGACTTAGCTCGTAGCTTGAAAAAAGACATTAACCTGCAGCTGGTTGGTGAAGAAACCGATTTAGACAAAAACTTAGTAGAAGCGCTTGCCGATCCGCTCGTGCATTTAGTTCGTAACTCTGTTGACCATGGTATTGAAATGCCAGATGTGCGTGAAGCCGCGGGTAAACCACGTACCGGTACAGTCACTCTTTCTGCTTCGCAAGAAGGCGATCATATCTTATTGACCATTCGTGATGATGGTGCAGGTATGGATGCTGAGAAGTTGAAAAAAATTGCTATCAGCAAAGGTGTGATTGATCACGACCAAGCAAGCCGCTTGTCGGATACCGAAGCTTACAACTTAATTTTTGCTCCGGGTTTCTCAACCAAAGAAGAGATATCTGATATTTCAGGCCGCGGCGTCGGCATGGATGTAGTAAAAACAAAAATCACCCAGTTAAATGGCTCTGTCAATATTCAGTCAGAGCTGGGTGTAGGTACTGTATTAGAAATCAAGGTGCCATTAACACTGGCTATTTTACCGACTCTTATGGTTATTGTTGGCGAGCAAACATTTGCTTTACCACTTGCTGGTGTGAGTGAAATTTTCCATCTTGATTTAACTAAAACTAATGTCGTTGATGGTCAACTGACAATAATTGTGCGTGAAAAAGCGATCCCGCTTTTCTATTTACAACATTGGTTAGTAAAAGGTGCCAACCGCCAAGAGCGTAAAGCTGAAGGTCACGTAGTTATTGTGCAAATCGGTACTAAACAAGTGGGCTTTGTGGTTGACTCGTTAATTGGCCAGGAAGAAGTTGTTATCAAACCTTTAGATGCCTTATTGCAAGGTACGCCAGGCATGGCTGGTGCGACAATTACTTCTGATGGTGGGATTGCATTGATCCTCGACGTACCTAGCATGCTTAAACACTACGTTGGCTAATAATAAATAATAAAGTGCAGCGTTTAACTGCACTTTAAGTGATATAAAACAAGAGAGTGCCAATGGCAGTCAAAGTATTAGTTGTTGATGATTCAAGCTTTTTTCGCCGCAGAGTCAGCGAAATTTTAGAGCAAGACAGCAATATTCAAGTAATTGGTTTTGCCGTAAACGGTCGTGAAGCGGTCGATAAAGCCCGTGAATTAAAACCTGATGTAATTACTATGGATGTTGAAATGCCGGTTCTTGATGGCATTAGTGCCGTGAAAGAAATAATGGCAGCAACACCGACTCCTATTTTAATGTTCTCATCACTCACCCGTGATGGCGCAACAGCAACCCTAGATGCATTGGATGCTGGGGCCCTTGATTTTTTACCGAAAAAGTTCGAAGACATTGCACGCAATAATGAAGATGCAATCGCGCTTTTACAAAATAAAGTAAAAGAAATTGGTCGCCGTCGCATTTCTCGTTTCTCGCGCCCAGCACCTATTTCGAGATCAACTCCGACTCCTACACTAAGAAGTAGTGGCGCTACAAGCAGTAACGGTATTGTCCAGCCTGATCGCAGTTTTAGCCGTCCTGCTGCTGCAAGTTCGCCGGCTGCATCGTCATCGAATACGAGTAATATTCGCGCTTCGGGCAAGAAATATCAATTGGTTGCTATCGGTACATCAACCGGTGGACCTGTGGCGCTTCAAACAATTTTGACTCAGCTGCCAGCTAATTTCCCACATCCTATTTTGCTTATTCAGCATATGCCAGCTGCGTTTACGCCAGCTTTTGCTGCAAGGCTAAATGGCTTATGCAAAATCAATGTTAAAGAAGCGCAAAATGGTGACCGTTTAGTGCCTGGCACCGCTTACTTAGCGCCAGGTGGCCAACAAATGCTAATAGAGGGGCGTGGTGGTTCTCGCACTCTGCGAGTATTTGAAGACGATAGTCCGCGTATTACTTACAAGCCGAGTGTTGATGTGACTTTTGCAAGTGCTGCAAAAACCTTCGGCGGTGATGTGCTAGCTGTAGTATTAACGGGCATGGGCGCAGATGGCCGTGATGGTGCGCGTATGCTTAAGCAAGTCGGTGCGACTATTTGGGCGCAAGATGAAAAAACCAGTGTGGTGTATGGTATGCCACAAGCTGTTGCTAATGCCGGCTTGGCGAGTGAAAGCTTAGCGCTCGCAGATGTTGCGAATCGTTTAACGCGTGAGACTGGTTGTGGATAAACTGTCTTTCTTTGGCTTAATTGTCGCAGTAAGTGCCATCGCCTTTGGTTATGCATTAGAGGGCGGGGTTGTTTCTGCACTGTTTAATGGTCCTGCGCTTATCATCGTGCTTGGTGGTACGCTTGGGGCTGTCATGCTTCAGACTCCTGCTAGTGTTTTTACTAAAACACTTAAGATCAGTCATTGGGTGTTTTTTCCGCCATATCATGATATTGATGCAGCAATCGAGCAAGTAAAGCGTTGGTCACATAAAGCACGTCAAGAAGGTTACTTAGCCCTTGAGTCGGAAGCGCTGTCGCACTCAGACCCGTATGCGGCAAAGGGCTTGAGTCTACTTGTTGATGGTATTGATGAGCAAAAGCTTAGAGATACGCTTGAAATTGATTTAATGCTTGAACGCGAACGCTTACTCGAGGTAAGTCGAGTTTATGAAGCTATGGGCGGTTATAGCCCTACAATTGGTATTTTAGGTGCAGTACTCGGTTTGATTCAGGCCATGCAATTTATCACCGATCCTGAAAAACTGGGTGCCGGTGTTGCTACAGCGTTTATTGCCACGATTTATGGTGTTGGTTTAGCGAACTTATTATTTTTGCCTATGGCGAATAAACTCAAGCAGCAAGTGGAACAAAAAATGCTGTATCATGAACTACTCGCTGAAGGCATTATTGCTATTTCGCAAGGTGAAAGCCCACTAAATATCGAACTAAAACTTGAGGCGTACCGTGTAGAGCGCCCAAGCTTAGTTGACGAGTAATTTATTATGATGCGCCGTCGTCTGCGTCATAACACGTCAAAAAACCAACATACTGAACGCTGGCTTGTCTCTTATGCCGATTATATGACCATCATGTTTGCTTTTTTTGTGGTCATGTATGCGATCGCAATTAGTAAAAATGAAGATTTTCAAATTCTCTCAGATTCACTAGAGCAGGTGTTTGAAAAGTCTGCTCGTCAGCAACAACAGGTTGGCACTGGGGTTAACGGCACAGGCATACTAACTGACAGAGTCAGCCCTGAGAACGACATTCTATACGGTGAGAGCATTCGTAAAGATGAGCAAGGCCCTGAATTACTCGATGGGCAAAGCGAAACCAGCAATATTGAGAAAAAACATCTCGGCAAGCCTCTCGACAGCTTACTTACTAAATTACAGTCTGCGCTCATTGATGAAATTCGTGATGGCGAAGCAAGTTTAGAGCTTCATCAAGATTGGCTCATCATTGAATTAAGCTCTGGTATGTTGTTTTCATCGGGCAGTGCTGTTGCACAGCAGCGTGCAAAACAAGTTGTTAGTTTAGTGAAAGATATTATTGCACCAGTTGATAATTACATTCGTGTGCGTGGTTATACCGATAACGAAGGTATTCGTAATGAGATGTTTCGCTCTAACTGGGAGCTATCTGTAGCGAGGGCGACATCTGTCCTAGTTGAGCTTGAGAGTTTAGGTATTAACCCTGCGCGTATGGCTATTGAAGGTTACGGGCAATATTCACCTTTTGCAAGTAATGACACTGAGCAAGGACGCGCAGAAAACCGCAAAGTGGTTGTTGCGTTGTCTAAATATGGTTTACCACCACAAGAGCCAGAAAACGCAGAACAAGAGTCACAAAACCAACCGCAACAGACGACAGAAATTGAGTTGCCAAGCGATGATAACAGCATTAAAGTGATTCAATTACCACATGGTGGAATTAGGATTACCACGCGCAATGAACAATAATAAGGTGTGATGTGAAAGTTTGGACCGTAGCGAATCAAAAAGGTGGGGTAGGGAAAACAACAACAGCCGTTAGCCTTGCTGGTATTCTCGCTTTACAAGGAAAACGCGTGTTACTTATTGACACCGATCCGCATGCATCATTGACTTATTATTTTGGTATAGATTCAGAAGACTTAGAAGTCAGCGTGTATGATATTTTCGCGCGTGGTAACAGCATGGCCAGTGAAGAAATTTTGCAGGCTCTATGTCCATCAACACTTGAAAACCTAGATATCTTACCTGCGACGATGGCAATCGCGACGCTTGATAGAAGCATGGGCAATAAAAATGGCATGGGCTTAATACTAAAAAAAGCGCTTGCCAAAATTAGCGACCATTATGACTATGCAATTATTGATTGCCCGCCTGTTTTAGGGGTTTTGATGGTCAATGCACTTGCAGCCAGTGAGCGAATTTTAGTGCCAGTACAAACAGAATTTTTGGCTTTAAAAGGGCTTGATCGTATGATGCGCACCATGGAGCTGATGCAAACATCGCAAGCAAAACAGTACCAATATACAATTATTCCTACAATGTACGATAAACGTACTAAAGCATCACTTGAAGCTTACAAGACTCTGCAGGATAATTACAAAGATAAAGTATGGTCAGGCGTGGTTCCTGTCGATACAAAGTTTAGAGATGCTAGTTTAGCACAGCAAGTGCCGATTCAATTTTGCCCGCGTTCGCGTGGCGTTTTTGCCTATCGCGCCCTGCTTGATTACTTAGTTGCACAAGGTTAAAGATGAGTAAGCATTTATTTGCCAATGAAAAAGTGATGACCCAATATTTGGGCGCTTTGTTGTGTGAAGATGAGCCTACAGACCAAAATCTTGAGCCAGTCGCAAAGCTGCTGGAGCAGGTTAAAGAGCCTGAAACTAAGACAGAAGAAAAGCTGACAGACGTTCAGCCTACTCCAGAACCTGTTTTACCACCCCCAGAACCGACTAAAGAGCTTGAGAAAACCGAGAACCAAGCTAATATCAAAGATATAGTCGCAGAACCTAAAGCTGAACTGGTTGCAAAAACCTCGTCTGATCGTCAAGAAGACTATTTTGATGGTGAATTTCAGGCATTATTCTTTGAGGTTGCAGGGTTAACCCTTGCTGTACCGTTAAAAGCATTAGGGGGAATTCATCAGCTGGCAGAGGTTAACCAATTATTTGGTAAACCAAAATGGTTTAAAGGTGTCATGCTAAACCGTGAAGAAAAACTAAATGTTGTTGATACTGCACGTTGGGTTATGCCAGAAAAGTATGATGAAAAATTAGAACAATCATTAGATTATCAGTATTTAATCACCTTAGGTGACAGTCAATGGGGATTATTGGCAGAAAAGCTCGTAAATAATATTACGCTTCGTAAAGAAGATGTAAAATGGCGAGCAAAATCAGGTAAGCGGCCTTGGCTTGCAGGTGTTATCAAAGAGAAAATGTGCGCCTTGATTGACGTTGAAAATTTAAATCAATTGCTAGAGCAGGGCTTAGACAGCCGTGAGCAGTAACTATTTTTACGGAGTAATAGCATGAGTGAAGAAAGACTACTGTCAGCAAATAAAAACGCTGATAGCAACGATGAAGTGTTACAGTGGGTAACCTTTAAACTTGAAGAAGAAACGTACGGCATTAACGTAATGCAAGTACAAGAAGTACTTCGCTATACCGAAATTGCTCCTGTGCCAGGTGCGCCTTCTTATGTGTTAGGTATTATTAACTTACGTGGTAATGTTGTTACTGTGATCGACACGCGTGCACGTTTTGGTTTAATGGGTGCTGAGGTTACTGATAACTCTCGTATCGTTATCATTGAAGCTGAAAAGCAAGTGATTGGTATTTTAGTCGACAGTGTTGCTGAAGTGGTTTACCTACGTAGCTCTGAAATTGACAGTGCGCCAAATATTGGCACAGAAGAAAGTGCTAAGTTTATCCAAGGTGTATCTAACCGTGATGGTGAGTTACTGATCTTGGTTGATCTTAATAAATTATTAAATGACGATGAGTGGGACGAGCTAAGCGCACTATAAGCGTTTGGAAATTATATGCTGTTATACTCTTTGTTTGGTGCCTCAATCTTACTTGTATTAGTGTGTTTGGGGCTTATTTTTGTCAATAACAATAAGCAAGCGGCGGCGATTCAAGCTAAGCAAAAACAGTTACAAGAAGCTCAACAGCAATTGAGTATTTTACGTAGCGAAGTGGCTGAAATGCGAGCTGGCATGCTAAGTATTGGCAAACGTGTTGTTGCTGTTGAAGAAAAAAGTAAAGAGCTTGAACAGCTACAAGATGCACAAAAATATGATGATCCGAATGCGAAAATTTATTCGCGAGCGGTTAAAATGGTTGAGCTAGGCGCTGATTTAGAAGAAATAATTCGTGAATGCGAATTACCCAGAGCCGAAGCTGAGCTACTCATGTCACTTCATAAACAAAAAGGCGCCGAATAGGCGCTTTTTTATTTGAGCTAAGCTTTGATGTTGAGCTTACCTTGAAAGTCTTGCCAACCCGGTGGAAACTTACCACGCAATACGTACGAAAAAGCAATTAATTCAGCAATAACATAATAGAGCTCTTTCGGGATTTCTTCACCTAGCTCAAGATGCGATAAGGTTTGAGCTAAGTCCGCATCTTGGTGTATCAAAATGCCTTTTTGCTCAGCAAGTTTGACGATTTCTTCAGCCAATTCACCAAAGCCTTTACTGGTTACTCGTGGTGAGCTACCCGCTTCGTAGAGTAAGCCAATTGCTGATTTATGCACCGCTTGTTCACTCATAAAAATTACACCTTAATGTTAATAATCGCATGGGATTTATAAAAAGCTTGGTGGTTTGATGTCCCTTGTTGCAAGTTTAACTCACCTACATTTAAACCATGGCCTGCTAATTTATGGCGCAGCGTTTCTAAATGCGGATGAGCAAGCGCTGTCACTTCTTGTGAAGAAGCGAGCAATTGGCAATCAACTGCTTTATCCATCACCTCCGCGGTAATTTGTAACTTGCCAAGCTGAGCATAATCAAAGTTCAATCGCACAAACCAGACATTCTTTGCTTCGAGTTTATTTTTACTTGGCTTTTTATATTGTCCTAAGCTGATTTCTGTTTGCCCTGTTTCAGGAGGTAATTTCATCGGTAAGAAAAACTGCGCTAAAGCACTGTTATCTTGTTGCTGATTGATGGGCGTTGTTTGCACCTGAGCTAGAGTGTTTTTCAGTTGCGAGGCTTCAGCCGCCATGGCTTGCATCGCAGGCTGCTGTAGTTGCTCGAGTAATTTATTGCCGTTAACGGCTTTAAAGTTGGGCACTAACACTTGCAGTAAGGCATCAAGACCAGTTTGATTATTAAAACTAAGGTTGGTTGGTGCTTGATTAATAATTGGCGCGGCAAGTGAAGCCACTGCTAGTTGTTCTAACCCTTGGCTGAAGCTTGCCTGCTGAGTTTGACTAGGCAGTGCTGTTGGCCTGAGGATACTTAAAAGCTCTCGTTCAATCGTTGTAGGGTGCATGTTTTGACTCGAGATCATGCGATTAAATGCTTGATTAACGAGCCTGTTTAAATCTACCGAAGGCGATGTGTTTTGCTCACTCAGGGCTACAAGTTTCTCTGTTAATTGCACTGGCAGAGGCATACTTGCTAACGGTTTACTTTCAGGGAGCGGTAATAGCTTAGCAATCAACGCGGCTTCGATTGGCCTTATCGGCAATAATGGCTGACTCAAGTTCGGCTCTTTTGTTGCTAAGAAGGGGGCGTGTAATTGAGTTTGCTGTTGAACAACTTTTTGTAACCCTACGGTTTGCTCATTGGGTGCTCGAGTCACGAAGTTATGCTGTTTAGTTTGCTCACTCATCTTTTTCAGTACTGAATTAGCGAGGCTACTTTTAACTGGGGCAAGCTGTTCAGATGTTGCTTTGTCAGAGTTTAGAGTATTAACAGAACTGTTAATTGACTTGTTGTCTGCAGGTGCTTTTTGCATAGCATTGTCTAAGCTCAATACAGGGAGTTGTTCTTTGCTATGGTTTGTAGCCAACTGAGTCGCTTGATTTTGTGCGCTAACAAGCGGCTCTAAACTGACTTTTAACAGTTGTAGTAACTGTATTAAAGGTGCTGCCTTGTTATAGCTCACGGGTAAACTAACTTGCTTTGCAGGCTGACTTTCGGTTAATGGCTCTGTTTGTTTAGCCACAGGTGGTGGCGTATTAGCTGTAACTGGCCCACTGGGTTTTTGCGCTACTTGGAGCGCAGTGTGTTGGGGCGCGCTTTGTTGAGCAGCGGCAAGCTTTACTATATTGATTTTATTGGCATTAAAGCCCAGTTGGCTAATCGTATTTTTGCTTTCAATCAGCTGATGCGTTGACTGGTAAACAGCCGCTTTGGTGGTAGCAGGGAGCTTTTCAAAATAGCGCACTGCATCACTAATACGCGTTTTTAAATCAGCAAAACTGTCTTTTAGCCAAGAGCTAATGGGGGAATTTGAGCTGCTCGATGGCGCTAACAACGTACTCTTAGGTTCAACAGCTTGGCTTTTTAATGCTTGATTGAATGTCTCTGACAGCGAGTTCTTTAACAGTATTTGTTGCACAGGCGCTTTATTTATAAGTTCAACAGTATTTTTAACTTGCTGGGGGGTTAGTTTTAATGCATGAGGATGAAATTGCCACTGCGCTTGAATTTGCTTAGCTTGTTTTGGCGATATTGTAGGTAGCGGTAAAGTTAATTCATTACTTTGCTTGTTTGCAACGCTTAACTGTACTTGTTGCCCTGCTAATTTCAAATTCATTTCAGGGGTTTGCTTAGCCACCAACTCAGCTATTTTTTGTTGGCTAACACTTTGCTGATGGAGAGAATCCCCAAAGCGATTAATAATGTTTAAATTAAAGCTATTTTGTTGGTTGGTAGCAGGCAGCAAAATGGCTTTAAGTGGTGCTTCAGCTTTTAAAAGAGCAGCGAGACTATTATTAAGAGCAAACTCAGCTTTTAATGCCGGTAGTTGTAGTAAAGGTTTACTTGGCGCAATCTGAGCTGGGTGCGGCATATTTGTATTTGCACTCCCTTGCGTTAGCAAGTTCAGCAGTGCTTGTAATTGCTGGCTTTTGCCAAGTGTAATCGTCAGTGGTGCTGGTGTGATAGTCAGCTGTTTACCATCACTACTTAATTGAATATTGGCCGCTAAAAAGCGCTCAGTTTTAAGATTTTCTTGCTCTGTTGATAAGCGTAATGTTTGCCATGAGTTATTGATTAGCACGTCCATTTGCACACTGTGCTTACCAATCACGATATTACGGGCAGTTAGGCTCTGTTCAGCCAGCATTTTCAAGGCATCATTAGGTGATTGCTGTGATGCACTGCTGATTGCTTTTGGGTCTAGATTAAGCTGAGTGCTGAGAGTCAACTGGCTTTGTTTATTCATTATTTTAGATCAAATATAAGTTAATCGTTTTAAAGCAATATTCGTATTACCCTATCATTATGGTAGACTAACGCCTAATTTTGGGTATAGAGAATCATCATCTTGTTACACATTAAGGCCGTCACCTGCATCAAGCAAGATCGTTGTTTGTTTGCGGATCTTAATTTCAGCTTGAAATCGGGACAAATTATGCAGTTAGCTGGTCCGAATGGGGCTGGTAAAACATCATTATTGCGTATTATCGCGGGTTTCGCTATGGCGGATGAAGGTGATGTTTTGTTCCAAGATCGCTCAATTACAAAATACTATGATGAATATGCACAAGAGTTATTATTCATCGGCCATAAAACTGGGGTAAATACACAGCTTACCGCCCTTGAGAATGTCGCATTTTGGCTAAAAATTAATGGCTACGATAGCAAACAAGACTTGTATCCGATCTTAGCAAAAATAGGCTTGGTAGGTCTTGAGGATGTGCCTGTTCGTATGTTGTCAGCAGGGCAACAGCGCCGTGTCGCTCTCGTAAGACTGTGGTTAAACAGTGCCAAACTATGGATCCTTGATGAGCCATTTACAGCCCTTGATAAAAGCGGTGTTGCATTTTTACAAGAACGCTTTGTTGAGCACCTAAATGCTGGCGGCGCGATTCTATTAACCACCCACCAAGATTTAACGACACATTTTAGTGACCTACAAACAGTGACTTTGGAGTATCGCCACTGATGGTAAAACAGCATTCGTATTGGCAATTATTCTCTGCGGTTTTTTCTAAAGATCTTAAATTAGCGTTTCGTCAGCGTGCTGAAATCGTTAACCCTATCTTGTTTTTTCTTATTGTTATTACACTTTTTCCGTTAGCAATTGGCCCTGAACCCGGTCTACTTGCTCGTATGGCGCCGGGCATTATTTGGGTCGCTGCGTTACTCTCGACCATGTTAGGCCTAGATAAGCTATTTCGTGATGATTATCACGACGGAACACTAGAGCAATTAATTGCTTCATCATACCCTTTACCGTTAACTGTCCTTGCAAAAGTGGCAGCGCATTGGGTGATAACGGGGTTGCCTTTAGTGTTAATGACTCCGGTATTTGCTTTGTTATTGAATTTAGAAAGTTCAGCGCTTTTAGCAACCGTTCTGACCTTATTGTTAGGTACGCCATTGCTTAGCTTCATTGGAGCAATTGGCGCTGGACTCACTGTGGGACTACAAAAAGGCGGCATTTTAATGAGTTTGCTTGTTTTGCCTTTGTATATCCCTGTACTAATTTTTGCAACCTCGGCTATTGATACCAGCTCTATGGAGCTTGCCTATAGCGGACAGCTTGCAATCCTTGGTGCCATGCTAATCGTAGCGATTATAGCGGCACCAATTGCCATATCGTCAGCATTGAAAGTGAGTGTAAGTTAATATGTGGAAGTGGTTACATCCCTACGCAAAAGCAGATCGTGCTTACCAATTGTGTAACACCTTACTGCCTTATTTCGCCGTCGTTACGGTGGTTTGTATGATTGTTGGATGGGTCTGGGGGCTTGCTTATGCCCCAGCCGATTACCAACAAAAAGACAGCTACCGAATTATTTTTATCCATGTGCCTTCAGCTATTTTATCTATGGGCGCTTACTCTTCTATGGCGATTGCAGCAGTGATCGCACTAGTATGGCAATTACGTAATGCAGAACTTGCAGTGATTGCAATTGCACCTGTTGGGGCATGTGTGACAGCGATAGCATTAATTACCGGTGCAGCATGGGGTAAGCCTATGTGGGGCGCATGGTGGGTGTGGGATGCACGTCTTACCTCTGAGTTAATTCTGTTATTTTTATACCTTGGTGTGTTATCGCTTTATCATGCTTTTGAAGATAAAAAAGCAGCGGGGCGTGCTGCTTGTATCTTAGCCATTGTTGGGGTTATCAACTTACCGATTATTCACTTCTCGGTGGAGTGGTGGAATACCTTACACCAAGGTGCAACCATTACAAAGTTTGATACTAAAGCCATTGATCCAAGCATGTTTTGGCCATTAATGGTTAACATTGTTGCGTTTGCAGGTTTTGTTGGTGTGGTGACGTTAATCCGCCTTAAAAACGAAATTCTTCAACGTGAAAAGCATCGCCCTTGGGTGCGTGATATGGTTGAGCGAGGTTAATCATGCAGTTTGATTCTTTTGCAGATTTTATTGCCATGGGTGGCTATGGCTTTTATGTATGGTTGTCTTTTGGTAGCTGTGCATTAATTTTACTCGGTATTTTATTTAGTTCGTTAAACGATACAAAACGTATTTTCTCTTCAGTAAAGCAGCAAGCACAACGTGAAGAGCGCATTAAGAAAGCGAAGCAAGAGGCAGGGCAATGAATCCAAGACGTAAAAAACGTTTATTAGCAGTTGTAGCCATTATTTTTGGTGTGGGTGCAACGATTGGTTTAGTGCTGTATGCACTGCAAGAAAACATCAATTTATTCTATACCCCAAGTGAACTTGTTGATGGTAAAGGACCAAATAAAGAAAAACCGCATATTGGTCAAAAGTTACGTATTGGTGGCATGGTTGTACCAGGCTCAGTTGTTCGTGACGAATCAAGCTTAAAGGTAAGCTTCAAACTGATTGATAAAGGCCCTATGGTGACAATTAATTATCAAGGGATTTTACCGGACTTATTCCGTGAAGGCCAAGGGATTGTGGCGCAGGGCGTGTTAGTTAAAGCCAATGAAATTGATGCCTTTGAAGTACTTGCAAAGCATGATGAAGAATACATGCCTGCAGAAGTTGCTGAAGCAGTGAAGGGTATCAAGCACGAAAAACCGACGTATAACTTAGATAACGGCAATTAATATGATCCCAGAACTCGGTTATTTTTCTTTAACACTGGCCATGGTGCTCAGTGTTCTATTGTGTATTTTTCCTATGTGGGGGGCGCATACCGGCAATTTACGTTTAATGCGTGCCGCCCCATCACTGGCAATTGGACAGTTCGTATTTGTGCTTTTGTCTTTTGCGGCACTTGTTTATGCTAGTTTAACCGACGACTTTACTGTTTCGTATGTTGCTTATCATTCAAGTAGCACCTTACCTTGGTACTACAAAATAACCTCGACATGGGGTGGTCATGAAGGGGCGATATTACTTTGGTTAGTGATGCAAGCGGGTTGGACAGCAGTTGTCGCTATGCGTTCGCAATCATTACCTTGGGTATTACGTGCTCGTGTACTTGGTGTACTAGGCTTTTTAGGTGTTGGCTTTATGTTATACACCTTGTTAATGTCGAGCCCATTTGAGCGTTTATTGCCGTATTTCCCTGTCGAAGGTCGCGATTTAAATCCGTTATTGCAAGACCCGGGTATGATTATTCACCCGCCATTGCTTTATATGGGCTATGTAGGTTTATCTGTGTCATTCTCATTCGCTATTGCAGCGTTACTTACTGGTAAGCTTGATAATACTTGGGCTAAGTGGTCTCGTCCTTGGACTATGACAGCATGGGGTTTTTTAACACTCGGTATTACCATTGGTAGTTGGTGGGCATACTCTGAACTTGGCTGGGGCGGCTGGTGGTTCTGGGATCCCGTTGAAAACGCATCATTAATGCCATGGCTTGTGGCAACCGCATTGCTGCACTCATTATCAACCACCGAAAAGCGCGGTGTATTTAAGTCGTGGACTGTATTACTGGCTATTGCAGCATTCTCGTTAAGCTTACTGGGTACCTTTATTGTTCGCTCGGGTATCATTGTATCTGTGCATGCTTTTGCCTCAGATCCTAACCGCGGTATGTTTATTTTAGCATTCTTAGCCATTGTAGTTGGTGGTGGTTTATCGCTTTATGCACTGCGTGTTTCGCAGGTGAAAAGTGAAGGCCGTTATAAGTTTGCCTCACGTGAAGTTGCGCTTTGGTTAAATAATATTTTCTTAGTTGTGGCAACACTGATTGTATTGCTAGGTACATTACTGCCAATGATCCACAAAGAACTTGGCTTAGGTAGCATTTCGATTGGTGAGCCGTTCTTCAATAAGATGTTTGCTATTTTACTGGTACCGTTTGCCATTTTAATGGGTATGGGTCCGCTGTTACGCTGGAAACAAAATAAATGGTCAATGTTGCAAAACAAATTTGCACTATCGGCTGTTGTCAGTCTCGTGGCTACGGCAGCGTGGTTATATTCAAGTTACGATGTAATTGCGCCAATTACCTTTATTGCAACTGCGCTAGCGGTATGGATTGTTGTTACTACTCTGGTTGATTTAACGGCAAAAGTAACTATTCACAAAACCTTAGGCGAAGGCTTTAAACGTTTAGGACTAAGCTATTGGGCGATGGTATTAGGTCACGTTGGTTTAGCGTTCGTGATTGCAGGTGTAACGTTAACCTCTGCTTATTCAGTAGAGCGTGATGTATCAATGAAGCCGGGTGACACTGTGGCTTTAAATGAATACCAGTACCGTTTTGATGGTGTTAAGTCTATTCGCGGCGCTAACTATAGCGGCCATGCTGGGGTTGTCACTGTGCTGAAAAATGATAAACAAGTAACCGTTTTACATGCTGAAAAACGCCGTTATGACATTGGCATGCAGTTTATGACAGAAGCAGCTGTTGATGCTGGCTTTACGCGTGACTTATACCTAGCACTGGGTGAGCAATTAAGCCAAGGTGCGTGGTCGTTACGTATTTACCATAAGCCTTATGTTCGTTGGATGTGGCTCGGTGGTATCTTGATTTCACTGGCAGGCTTTTTAGTGCTTGGTGATAAACGCTATCGCCAAAAATCGACTAAGCAGGAGGCATCAGCATGAACCGTAAACTACTCGCACTAGCACCTTTACTGGTTTTCGTTTTACTGTGTGTGTTTTTATATCAAGGCTTGTTTGCTAACCCGCGTGAGCTGCAAACAGGGCGTATTGGGCAGGCTATGCCAGCTTTCAACTTGCCAGACTTGATGGATGAGTCAACGCGTTGGACAGATAGTGATTTAAAAGGTGAAGTTTACTTACTCAATGTGTGGGGCACATGGTGCCCGACCTGTTTAGCTGAGTTGGGCTATTTAACTGAGCTTAGAGAGCAGGGCGTTAAGATTGTTGGCTTATACTACGAGCAAGGCTACGACCCTGACTTTGATGGCCAGTTTGATATTAACGCACTACGCGAAGACGTTACCAGTATGCTTAATCGTGCTGGCGACCCATATCAATTCAATATCTTAGATTTAAAGCGCACATTGGCCCTTGATTTAGGGGTGTCTGGCGCGCCAGAGACCTTCTTAGTTGATAAGCAAGGCACCATTTTGCTGCACCATACCGGCGATATTAATCCGCGTGTGTGGCGAGCCAAATTCGCACCGTTAATGCAGGAGTTACAGTAATGAGACTCGTGATTTTTTTAGCAAGTTTGCTTATCACGTTTAGTGCATTTGCAGAGCAAGACAAGTATCAATTTGATGACAAAGAGCAAGCTGTACGCTTCAGTGAGCTTACCAAAGAGCTGCGTTGCCCTAAATGTCAAAACCAGAACATTGCCGATTCAGACGCGGTTGTAGCCAAAGACTTACGCGACAAAGTGTTAGCGCTGGTAAAAGATGGCAAAACTAAAGATGAAGTCATCGATTATATGATTGACCGTTATGGCTACTTCGTACATTACGATCCACCCGTAACACCCGCAACCTTAGTATTATGGGTATTGCCAGTATTGATTGTGGTACTTGGCTTTGGGTTTATTGTTTTACGCCAACGTAAGGCATCGGTAAAACAAACATGGACAGAGCAAGACGAGGCACTACTTGCAAAGTTAATTGAACAAAATCAACGTCAGGAGCAAAGCTAGATGGCATTAATGTGGGCTTCTTTTGTTTTACTCACGCTGGTTGCATTGCTATTTGTTGTCGTTCCTTTTTTTAAACGCGAACGTATTCAACGCCTTGATCACAATGCAAACTCGGAGTTAATCCGAATTTATCATCAACGTTTAGATGAGCTTAAAACAGACTTAGATAACCAACGTATTGATGCACAAATGCACGACGAATCAGTTATCGAACAAAAACGTCGTTTGCTCAATGAGCTGTCTCCAGAAAAAGCGCTAAATAGTAAAGGTAACAACCGTATTTTTGCCCTTACTGGCGCTGGCTTTTTAATTGTTTTAACGGCTATCTTTTACGGTTACACGGGTAGTCAGCAGCAAATAAAAGGCTGGCATGACGCGATGGCAAACCTTAAGTCGTATGGTGAACGTGCCGTAATGCAAGATGGTGAGCCATTGACACCGAATGAGTTGCAAGCATTTGCTTTAGCATTGCGTACCAAGCTTGATCAAAGTGGTGATGATGAAGTGGCGTGGATGCTGCTAGGTCGTGTTGCGATGTCATTAAATGAATTTGATATGGCGATGCAGTCATTTGATAAAGTGCTAAAAATGAACCCGGATAACAAGCAAGTGCTGATCAGCTACTCGCAAGTTCTGCTAATGGAAGGCAGTGATGTGAATATGTCACGTGCAGCAACGATGTTATCGAGAGTGTTAAAAGCAGAGCCGACTAATATTGATGCAATCTCATTGTTAGCTCTGATTGCTTATGAGCGCAAGGATTGGCTGCAAGCTAAAACTGCGTTTGAAGTACTGCTTGCAAGTATGCAGCAAAATGATCCGCGTTATAGCATGATTGCAGAGCGTATTGCTGAAATTGATGCTCACTTAAATAATCAGCAGCAAGTTACAAATACAGAAATTGCAAAAGCTTCACACAGTGAAATTCGCATCACAGTTGATTTAGACTCAGCTCTAGCAGATTCGCAGCCACAAAATGGCACCTTGTTTGTTTTTGCAAAAGCAGCCAGTGGCCCACAGATGCCATTAGCTGTGGTAAAAATGACGGAATACAGCTTTCCGCTAACAGTGACATTGAGTGATTCGAATGCAATGGTTGAAGGTCTGAATTTATCAAGTGTCGATAAAATTATTTTAACTGCGCGTTTATCAAAAGATGCAACTGTGGTAACTTCTAGCGGCGAGTTGGAAGGCAAGTCGGGTATTTTAGAACGTGCGAACGTTAAAGAGTACGCGTTGCTAATTAATGAGTTAATACCGTAAGGATAGCCGATGTTTAGGCACAGTATATTTTTTATCTTTTTTGTAGTGCTTGCAGGATGCGCACAAATACCCGAAGAAAAAGCGGATGAGCGAGATCCGTTACAGTCGTTTAACCGTCCTATGTATGATTTTAATATGGACGTGCTTGACGCCTATATTCTTCGACCAGCAGCTGTTGGCTACGTTACAGTAACGCCAACACCCGTAAGACGTAGCATTGTTAATTTTACCGATAACATCACCGCACCAACGGATATGGTCAATGCTGGTCTGCAGGGTAAGCCTGGTAATATGGGTATTAGCTTAGCGCGCTTTTTAGTGAACTCTACAGTAGGTCTACTCGGTTTTTTTGATGTTGCTTCATCGCTGGGCTTAGAAATTGTCGATGAAGATTTTGGCCAAACTCTTGGTGTATGGGGAGTGGGTGATGGTGCTTACTTGATGATCCCTGGTATGGGACCAAGTACCGCACGAAACCTAACTGGTGATGTTGTTGATAATTTCGTATTACCTGAAATAACACTAACAACACCTCAAACAATATTAGTGTTTGCACTTAAAGCGGTTGAAGCCCGTGCTTCATTAATGCCACAAGAGAGCCTATTAAATGAGTCGCTAGACCCTTATATCTTCATGAAGGATATCTACTTCCAGCGTCAACTATATGAGCTACATGATGGTAATCCGCCACTAGAAAAAGAACCAGATGACTTTGACGAAGACTTCTTAGAGAATCTTTAAAAGTGTTAAATAAAAATGCCAGCAATTGCTGGCATTTTTATATCGTTAAGGGATGGGTATTCATCAGTCCCCAAACACACTCATTTGGTCATTAGACCAACTTAATGCATCATGGTAAGCGTCCGGTACTTCTTCAGGTTTAAGTCCAAGTTGTTGTTGGATTTCTTTCGCTTTTTCCCAATTTGCTTGCTCATAAAATTTTACCAGCTTTAAATACGTTGCTAATAAGCCTTCATCTTTGAGTAGCGCATCTTTAATTTCAATAGTCAGCGGTAACTTGTTCATTACACTTGGCATATCTTCGTCGAGGATTGCATCCATTAACGACATCATACCCGTTAAAAATGCCATACCAGTATCTCGCATTTTGCCGTGGCTGATTGCCAATAATTCAGCAAACCGAGCACGGGTCAATGAAAGACGAATTAGTTCGGCTGGCTTATCTGCTGCGACTTGCGCTGCAAATAAAAGTGATAAGAAACGTTTAATTTCTTCACTTCCTAATACAATAAGCGCTTGTTTAATTGTGCTGATTTCAGCGCGACGTTTAAAGGCCGCTGAGTTTGAGTAGCGTAGCAACTTATAAGATAAGTTAACGTCACGTTCAAACACCTCAGTGATTTTTCTGAGGTTTAGATCAATACTCGATGTTTCATATAGAAGCTCGGCAAGAGCCATCTCTGATGGCGGCAAAGTTTTGCTTTGTACCATCTCAGGTTTTGAAAAGAAAAACCCTTGGAAGTAGCTAAAGCCCATTTCTAGGGCAAGCTGATACTTTTCGTATGTTTCAACTTTCTCAGCAAGCAACTTTATGTGTGGATACGGCTTAATAGCCTCGATGATCGCTTTTATTGAGTCTACATCACAAGTTAGAAAGTCAATCTTAATAATATCGATGTAAGGATAAAAGTGTCGCCATACAGGTTGGTGAATGTAATCATCAAGTGCAAGTATATAGCCTTTTTCTTTTAGATCTTTAACTAATGCCAGTAGACGTTTACCTGGTTGGATTGTTTCTAATATCTCTACTACCACCTGCTCTTTACCAAGTAAAAGTGGATAACCCTTTTGCAAGGTTTCTAGAGTAAAGTTGATATAAGCAGGTTTGTTATCCGTTAAATCCTCTAAACCAAAATTAAATTGGCTGCCTTCAATAAGTCGTGACGTTGCTTCATCGCCATCAATATCAGGAAAAACATTGTCTACGCCATCTCGAAATAAAAGCTCGTAGCCAATTAGTTTTTTATCCCTGTCTAAAATAGGTTGGCGTGCAGCGTAAAAATACATAGTCCAAACATGTCCACATCTGTTAATTCATTTACTTCTCGCAATATATTGCATTGTGCCTGAAATAGCATTAGCTAAATGTTCATTTGCGAGGAAAAGTTATTATTTTATTAAGAATTAAAGACTAGGATAATTTGCAGATAAATTCTATAACTTGCGATTAAATATAAGAAAAATGTTAGATAAAAGTTGAAAAATTGAGCTTTGTCATTTATCTGCTTGATTGGAGTTAAGGGGGGTAAGCATGATATAGTCGTGGGTGATATAGGTTTTTACCCCAATAATGTCTTTAAATTAAATAACTTGCGAGTCATTATTCGGATTAAAAGCCAACATTAAACAACTTTTGGAGGCTAATTTGGAAACAGGAATGATAATTTCGTTAGCATTGTACTTCATCGTCATGTTGGGGATTGGGCTATATGCTTATAAGCAATCTACCGACGATGTATCAGGCTATATGCTAGGTGGTCGTAATTTATCACCAAGTGTTGCTGCGCTTTCAGCTGGCGCATCTGACATGAGTGGTTGGCTGCTAATGGGCCTACCAGGTGCAATGTACTTGTTTGGTTTAAGTAAGGTTTGGATTGCCATTGGTCTAGTACTCGGTGCTTGGGCTAACTACTTCTTAGTCGCGCCTCGCTTGCGTGTTTACACAGAAAAGGCGAATGACTCAATCACCATTCCTGATTACTTCGCAAACCGCTTTGATGATAATAAGAATATTCTGCGTGTTATCTCTGCGATTGTAATCATTGTTTTCTTTACTTTATATACCTCATCAGGTGTTGTTGCAGGTGGTAAGTTGTTCGAAAACTCATTTAATATGAGCTACGAAATGGGTCTATACATCACAACAGGTGTCGTCGTGTTATATACCTTGTTTGGTGGCTTCTTAGCCGTGAGCCTGACTGACTTTGTGCAAGGTTGTATCATGTTTATCTCGCTGCTGGCTGTGCCAATTGCGACGTTTACCATGCTTGATCAGCCAGTTATGGATACACTTGCCAATGCACGCTATGACTTATTATTAAGCTCACCAAAAGAATCAGAAATTCATGCACTTAATATGATGGATTGGTTTGCAGGTGGTTCGACTATAGCGATTATTTCAGCAATGGCATGGGGCCTTGGTTATTTTGGTCAGCCACATATTATTGTGCGTTTTATGTCTGTACGTTCAGTGAAAGATATGCCAACCATGCGTCGTGTGGGTATGTCGTGGATGACGCTATCAGCAATTGGTGCTGTGCTAACTGGTCTATTTGGTGCTGCTTATATGCTTGAAAACCAAATGCCTATTGATGATAAAGAAACTATTTTCTTAGTGTTGTCTGAGCTTATCTTCCATCCTTTAATTGCCGGTTTCTTATTGGCAGCAATTTTAGCAGCAATTATGAGTACCATCTCTTCACAGTTGTTAGTGTGTTCAAGCTCTTTAACTGAAGATTTCTACAAAATTTACTTAAACCGTAGTGCATCTCAAAAAGAGCTGGTTTTAGTTGGTCGTATTAGTGTTATCTTAGTTGCCTTATTTGCTATTTACCTAGCTTATGACCGTAATAGCTCTATTTTAGACTTAGTAAGTAATGCATGGGCTGGTTTCGGTGCAGCATTTGGTCCACTGGTGCTACTGAGCCTTTACTGGAAACGCATGAACTTACAAGGGGCTATTAGTGGCATGGTTGTTGGTGCAGCAACAGTGCTGTTTTGGATATACGCGCCAATTACTATTGATGGCCAAGCACTAAGTGCAATCATTTATGAGATTGTCCCTGGCTTTATTTTATCAACAATAGCCATTGTTGTTGTTAGCCTTATGACGGCTGAGCCGAAAAAAGAAATTACAGACTTATTTGATGAAGTTGAATCGTCATTGTAGTTTTTGATTAAACACAAAAAAGGGCAACGGATGTTGCCCTTTTTTTATGATCTAAATTTGCGTTTAGCTTGCCGCTTTTTCTTTTATATCAGCAACGTTATCGTCTGACTTTGCTTTTTTAGGTTTAGCTGGCGCGTCTTTTGCACCTTTAAGTACCGCCATAAATTGGTCTTTTTCTTTTGCCATTTCAAGCGCCAGTGACTCAATTTGTTGCTCGCTTAATGGTACATCAACTTTTTCAAGCATAAGTTCTAATGACTCAGCAATGTCGAGCATTTTGTCATACGCATCAGCTTCTTTCTTAGTAGTAAACGTCATGCGCTCGACTCCGTTTCTTTCTACAACATATTTAACAACAACAGCCATGATTTCTCCTGCATTTAAGCCTGGCATTGCAGCGTAAAATCGCTGCTAAGATTACTGTTTTTATATACAGTAATGCTTCGAGCCTTACTTTGCAAGTAACTTGAGAAAATTTTTATTTAGTAAATTTGACAATACTTTGTGTATTAGCTTTATTTAAAATGTTACCCAAAGTTAAACACAAGCGATGGAGTGAGTGTTGGGTAATCGCTAACTATCAGTCCAAACAAGGGCGTCATGGAGGAAATTATGAAATTACTATCAAGTATTTTACTTGCCGCTACTCTTGCATTACTACCTGCTACACAGGTATCAGCCGAAACACCAACCAAAGCAACACAAGTTAAAATGCAAAAGCTGAGTATTAATAAAGCCAGCATTGAGCAGCTAACTCAATTACCGGGTATTGGTGAGTCAAAAGCGAAAGCGATTGTCGAGCATCGCACCAAGCAAGGCTCGTTTAAGTCGCTAGAACAATTAAAAGAAGTAAAAGGAATTGGTGATAAGCTATTCGCTAAACTTGAGGGGAAAATTACACTATAAATAGCAGGTTATCACCTATACAGGGCGTTATTCGCCCTGTTTAAATTCATTGATAGCCTTGTCTAAATGCGCTAACGCGAACATGTTTTCGATAGGTGTTGTGATAAGAGGGTAACTTAAACCTGCTAACAACAACCAAGGAATAAGCATCCACCCTTCAAAGTAAGCTAAACCTAAAAATAATGGCGTTAAAAAGGCAAGCTTACATACCGATAAAATGATCTTTTTGCTCGGGCTTAAATGAGCTAAAGCAAGAGCAATAATCTGCTGGCGTTGCCTTACTTTAAAGTTTTTTAAAGTAGGGATTTGGCTAGTAAAAAAATAAATCATTATAGCGACTTTTTGCTCACTAATCGGCTAACTAAAACAGCCACAAATACCACTGAAAATGCTGCAAAAATCACTTCCATCCATGCCGGCATGCTCATTGAAGCAAACTGCCAATCGATATTGCCACAATCACCAGTGGCAGCAAAGAAGCTAGGGATCCATTCATGCAAAGGCATAAAACTTGGGAAGTTAGGTTCAAATGCACAGCTAAATGCAAACGGGTCGGTATTGTTTTGCATTGCAATGTGTTCTTTAGCAATAAAGTAACCCCAAATTGCTGAGATACCCCAAGTGGCAAATGCGAGTAAGCGAACAACCATACTTTTTGGGTTAATCGCACCAATCACACCCGCTGCAAGTAAGCCTAAAACAGCGGTGCGCTGATAAATACACATGATGCAAGGCTCAAGTCCCATGTTGTATTGAAAAAACAATGCTGTGACTTCAAATGCGAGTGAAATAAACGCTAGTAATAACCAAGGTGTTCTTTTAGTTGCTAATTCTGCTAACCAATTCATGAAAGATCCAATTTCAAATTGTTTTCAAGATTATGCTTAGACAGGGCTATGGGTGCAAGTATCTAAGATGAAATTATACGAAAAAGGAGTCGACAGACTCCTTTTCATTAGTCATATCTAGGCAGGCTATTACACACTAACAGCCTGCAAAGACTCACTTTGGTAACAGCCTAATACACGTGTGTACTGAGTGTGTTCTTTCAGCTCTTCAAGCGCTTGCTTAACATGTAAGTCATCAAGGTTTGCTTCGAGGTCAACATAAAACACTTCTTCCCACGGATTTCCTGGTACGGGGCGAGATTCTAGTTTTACTAGGTTAATTTGGTGATGTTTAAAAATCATTAAAGCATCAGCCAATGAACCTGCTTGTTGTTTAGTCGCCATGATTAAACTGGTTTTGGTCGGAATTTGTTTCGATACTTGTAGCGGCTTACGGGCGACAACAATAAAGCGGCTGTGGTTTTCGCTTTGGTTTGCAAGGCCTGACTTAATTACTTCTAAACCAACATTTTTGCCAGCTTGAGCTGAGCCGATAGCGGCGCTATTTGCTGTTTCAACCGCAGATTGCAATGCGTGGAAGGTTGAATCACAGGTTTCATGTTGAATGTCACCTAGCCCTTGAATGAAACGGCTACATTGAGCAAAAGGTTGTGGATGAGCAAAAATTTTATTGATATGAGATAGCTCAGTACCTGGCATTGCTAATAAACAGTGCTCAACGCTATGGGTTACTTCACCTACAATTGATACTTGTGCGTGTTGTAATAAGTCGAATACTTCATTGATACTTCCTGAGCTGGTGTTTTCAATTGGCAGTAAGCCAAAATCAGCCTGTCCACTTTCAACTTTACCAGTGATCTGTTCAAAGCTAGAGCAACCCATTTCAATCACTTTGCCAGGGCGGCGGCTAAAATATTTATGGCAGGCTAGTTGGCTATATGAGCCTTGCCCACCCAAATACGCAACACGATGGCTTTCGCTCATAGCTTCTGGGTTGAGGTTCTTTTGCAGCATGGCTTGCTGGTTTAAAACTGAGTCTTCAAGAATAGTTTGAAACACATTATTAATGTAGTAAGCGTCAAGACCTAATGACTTACCATAACTGATTAGTTTTTCCAGTAGTGCTTGTTCGCGAGCTTCATCACGAATTGGTTTGTTATTGGCTATTTTATATTCGACTACGCTGTGGCTTATACGGCGTCTTTTAGCCAGTAACACAAGTAAGTCGGAGTCGATTTCATTTATATCGTGTCGTAACGCATTTAATGTATCAATGCTCATGTTGGTTTCCTCATTCCAAAACAGTGCACAAACAAAAAAGCCTCCCAAGAGGGAGGCTTTAGCTATTCGGTGAAATTATCTCGCAAACAGTTAAGCCTCCTCTATCTAAAGAAGCTAAAAAAAGAAAAATAAGTGCGAGAGATATTTTGTTTCATTGGACTAATGTAAAAATACTTCTATGTAAAGTCAACTGCATAAACATGCTATTTTGGACAAAGCGAAAGATTCCTCAGAAATTTCATTAATCTTCATAAAAAATTTATAAATCTAAAAATGAATCTGGTATATTTGTTTTTGCATAATAAATAATAACAATTATTAATAAGGTAGTCCTGTGGTGTATCGACGACCGCCATCCCGGTTTGGGGTGAATTCATTAAGTATGAAATTGTCGCTGTTAATCTCTGCTATTTGTTTAATTGCAGGTATTTGCGCTGCAGCTTTAATGCTTAAATCAGAAGAAAAACAGCTTGTTTTTGAAGAGCACGAACTTTTAAAGCATTCGAGTGAACGCTTGAGTCGTCAATTCAATCGCTTAATTAACACCAAAATAAATATTGCAGAGCAAGCTAACAATGTCGTTAGTAGTCAGCTACTGCATAATGAGTCACATCTACAAAATAACCGCAGCGCAGATATAAAGTTTGCAGTTGATGGCAGTATTCGCAGCACTTCTGAGGATGGTTTATCAGCTTCATTTATTCCACAAGACCAGTACTCTAATTTTTATAAGCAGCTGATTAACGATTCTGAATCGCTATGGAAAATTGTCTCACCAACGCTTATCCAAGACTTTTTTAATTTTTATTTAATCACTAAAGATAACTTTATACGTATTGCTCCACCTAATTGGGCGCTCAATGTACCGGGCGATTTTGACTTTACCAAAGGCGAGACATTTAATTACGCACAAGCTGCAACAAACCCGAGCCGAGAAGCTGTATGGTCAAAGGTGTATTACGATACTATTTGGCATAAGTGGGTAGTAAGCGTGCTTGTGCCAATCTATCTTGATAACGAATTTTTTGGTGTCACTGGTAGTGATATTGCTCTTGAAACCTTATTGGCACAGCTGCCTATTGGCGATCGTGAGCAACATTTATTAGTGTTTGATGCGAAAGGTCAGCTCTTAGCTCATCCTGATTTAGATAAAACAACGCTTGAGCAATATGGCCGTGAAGGTAAAAAGTTGCTGACTGAAGATTTTGTTAATCCTGATCTACAAAAATTAGTGTCTGAAACCATTCGCTTAAAATTACCAGAGTCTGCAAATTCATTTGTACAAGATGGTGAAACCCATATTATCAATATCCGCAAAGTCGAGAACCTTAATTGGTATATTGGTATTTATAAAAAGCGCTCGTCGGCACTTTCTGCGCTTGAAGAGCTAAAAGTAAAATTCTTTGGCTTGTTTATCCTGTACGCTATTTTAGTTGCCTTGTTATTGCATCAAGCACTTTATCAATTAGTACTGCGTCGTATTCACTCTTTGGTAAATGCGGTTGTTAGTTTTGGTAAAGGGCAATTTCAAACTGAATTTCCTAAAGTGAACAAAGACGAAATAGGCACGCTTAATGGCTCTTTTAGAGACATGGCAATAGAAATTCGTAAATTAATCGATGGTTTAAATCAGCGCATTAGCGAAAAAGAAATAGCTGAAAAAGCAGCGAACCGATTATCCAAAGCGGTTGCCTTCTCAGGCACTGGCGTTGTGATCACTAATCAAGACTTTGAAATCAAATACGTGAACCCGAAAATGGTTGAGATGACGGGTTTCGAGGAACGCCACTTTATTGGCTCACCATTGATGAATATTATCTCTCAAGAAATGGCGATTTTAGTTGACGATATTGATATCGACCTACGTAGCCGTAACTATTGGCGAGGAGATACTTTATTACAGGGTAATGAGCGTCAATCTGTATGGGTTTCATTGAGTATTTCTCCAATCCGCGAAGAAGGGGGGGAAATCACCAGTTACGTGGCTTCAGCTCAAGATATTTCGTTTGTGAAAGAAAGTCAGCGAAAAATGGAACAGCTTGCCTATTTTGATACATTAACAGGGCTTGCAAACCGTACTTTCTTTAGAATGCAGCTACGCAAGTCTATGGCACTTGCTGAACGTGGTCATTATGCATTTGCTTTATTTTACTTTGACTTAGATGAATTTAAACGTATCAACGATACGCTAGGTCACGATGCGGGCGATCAGTTATTGGTTGAAGTTGCTAATCGTTTGAAAAAGCGTTTACGCACCGAAGATACCATTGCACGTTTAGGTGGTGATGAGTTCGCAGTCCTGTTAAGTGGTATTGAGCATCAAACTCACGCCATGGAAGTGGCGAATACCATTCAACGTACTCTTAATGAGCCTATCAAACTAGGTAACAATGAAGTGATAATTAGTGCCAGTATTGGTATCACGATGGCACCATTTGATAGCCAAGAGGAAGATCAGCTACTGAAGCATGCTGACCTTGCTATGTATGAAGCAAAAGCGAAAGGGCGTAATACTTACCACTTTTATAGCCAAGAGCTTAATGCTGCTGCCAATGAACGCTTGTTTATTGAAAATGAGTTACGTACAGGTATTCGTGAGGGGCAGTTCCAGGTTTACTATCAGCCACAAGTAGATTGTCGCAGGAATCAAGTTGTTGGCTATGAAGCACTCATACGGTGGTTCCATCCAAATGAAGGCATGATACCGCCAACTAAATTCATTCCTATTGCTGAAGCTACAGGTTTGATTGTTGAGCTTGGAGCGTGGATATTGCAAGAAGCGTGTGAGTTTGCTGCACGTTTAGCAAGCCAAGACTTAAAAAATAATATTTCAATCAACTTATCAGCACGTCAATTTAAAGATGCTAATTTGGTGTCGACGCTTGATAAAATCATCAAGCAAACAGGTGTTGAACCAAAACGCATTCACTTAGAATTGACTGAAAGTATGTTAATGGGACATGTTGAGGCGGCGATCTTACAACTGCATCAACTAAAAGCACTTGGCGTTTCAATTTCAATTGATGATTTTGGTACCGGATACTCGTCACTGAGTTATTTGAAACGCTTCCCAGTCGATATTTTAAAAGTTGACCGCTCTTTTGTGAAAGATATCCCTGAAGACAGTAATGATATGGAGATCACTGCTGCGATTATCGCAATGGCACAAAAACTTAAGCTTAACGTTGTTGCTGAAGGGGTCGAAACTAAAGAGCAAATTGAGTTTTTACAAAATAATAACTGCTTTGTTGTGCAAGGGTATTACTTCAGTCCGCCTGTGAGTGAGGCTGAATTACCTAAGTTATATGAGCATTTACAGTCACTAGATTTAATCAAGAATGATTAACAAAGTAGGGGGGAAGTTAACCCCCTGCTATTTTTACTTTGAATTTCAGCGCTTCGAGAATCGCTTTTAGCTTATCTCTGTCATCACCTTGAACTTCGATGATACCCTCTTTTACTGCACCGCCTTGACCCATCTTACTTTTAATGGTTTTGGCTAATTTTTTTAAGTCATGTTGTTGGCTATCAATACCAACCACTAACATCACACCTTTACCTTTGCGTCCTTTTGTTTGGCGTTCGATTCGTAAAAAACCATCTTTAAACATTTTACTTTGTGCAGGTTTACTTTCTTTGGGTTGTTCAATGCGCCCTGTAGAAGTTGAGTAAACTAGATTATTTTCGCTCATAGTGGATCTCGTTGTAGAAGCTTAGATAAATGATAACAAATTTAATCCTAAGTGTTTTATTTTTTGGCTTATTTGTTCTAAGCAGTTATATTTAGATAAGTCTTCGGAAAGATTTGTTAAATAGGAGTTTATTATGAGTTTGACGCGCAGTACATCTGCTGATGGCGCTATTTTAACCGTACAGATAAAAGGAAAGTTTGATTTTAATTTGGTGCAATCTTTTCGTCAGGCATACGCCGACTTAAACAGCAATATCAATAAAGTCGTTATTGACCTTAGAGAAACTGATTATATGGACAGTTCAGCATTAGGTATGTTGCTCAATATGAAAAAAAACCTAACGGGCAAAGTTGATACAATACAAATAAGTAACTGTCAGCCTCAATTAAAGAAAATCTTACAAATATCTCGTTTTGATAAAAAATTTGATATCGATTGATGCTTAATATATTAGTAGTCGATGATTTAGAGCTAAATCGTCGTTTATTAACTGTGATGTTAGAGCAACAAGGCTACCGGGTTTTCACTGCCGAAAATGGACTTGTTGCTTTAAGTCTTCTTGACGAGCAAAAGATAGACATCGTACTGCTTGATGTCATTATGCCAGTGATGGATGGCTTTGAAACAGCTGCAATTATAAAAGAGCGCTACAGCCAAGTTTACTTACCTATTATTTTTATAACCTCTTTAGAAGACGAAGCAAGTTTTGAACGCTGCTTAGCGGTCGGTGGGGATGACTTTTTACACAAGCCATTCCAAGAGGTAATCTTAAATGCGAAAATTAAAGCACACAGCCGCATTCGCAATCTAAGTCAAAAAGCAAGAGAGCAGAATTTACAACTTGAGTACCATCAAAATCAAGTTGAACGTGAGCATGAAATTGTCGAGCACATTTTTAATAACGCGCTTGAAAACCAACAGTCATTCCCTACCCATTTAGATTTTCATTTATCGCCTGCTGCTATGTTTAATGGCGACATGTTTTTGGTTGGGCAAAGTCCAATTGGCAGCTTGTATTGTATGCTAGGAGACTTTACTGGTCATGGCTTAGCTGCTGCTGTTGGTGCATTACCGGCATCTAGAGTCTTTTATACGATGGTAAGTAAGGGCATGTCGGTAAGTGACATTGCAGCTGAGATTAACTCAGTATTGGCGAAGTTATTACCTGGGCATATGTTTTGTGCGGCAACTATTCTAGAGCTTAGCAATACAGGTAAAAGTGTTTCTGCATGGTTAGGTGGCCTGCCAGACACCTATATCATCGATCAGCAGGGAAATATAATTCGTACATTAGAATCTCAACATATGGCGTTGGGAATTTTAGAGGATGATGAATTTGAACGCGCTTTGATCCATACAGAGGTTGAAACTACATCACGAATCGTTATGGCGACTGACGGAATTATTGAAACGATTAATCCAAGAGAAGTTTATTTTGGAGAAAAACGGTTTAAAGATGTGCTTGCCTCTAGAGATAACATTTCCTGTCATCAAGTGCTCGAAAGAGTTAAGCGTTTCGCACAAGGTAACGAGCAGCAAGACGATTTAAGTTTAGTGTTGTTAAATTGTTTGCCGGTGCCTCAACCTGAACAAATGGTAGAACCTTATTCTGAATTGCCATTTAACTTCTCTTTAAGCTTAAATTCAAAGCAGATTAAAAGCACTGATCCTGTTTTAGAGGTTGTTAATGTGATCAGTCGGGTACCAGGTTTAAACGCTCACCGAGCCAATATTTTTCTTATCTTATCTGAGGCTTATAATAATGCGCTTGATCACGGTGTTTTAGGACTAGACTCTGATGTGAAAAATCATGACGATGGTTTTTTAATTTATTATCAACAACGAGAAAAAGCATTAGCTAATTTAACCGATGCATTAATTATCATTGATATCCGCTATAGCCCTGAAGAGTATGCTTTGTATTTTACAATTTGTGACTCGGGACATGGATTTAACAAACAAGATTCTGAGCAACAAAACTTAGTGCGAGAGCATGGCAGAGGTTTATGTTTGCTGAGCGAAATTGCGACTGGCGTCACATTCAATAGTGCAGGCAACCAAGTCGAAATTTATTATCAATTAACAGCAAGCAGTACTAGCTCACACTAAAATCGCATGTTATCATTCTGGCATTATAGATGTTTGGATGGCTAAATGATTTCTAACTACTTATCGACTGCTCAACTTGATTTACCAGAAAGCTTGGTTGCTGAGCAATTATCAAACCTTGATCATTACTTTGCACAGTCAGCTTTACCTGCAGTGCGCTGGGAATACCAAATTCCTGAGCTAGGCGAGGGCGGTGCGTGTAGCTTGTTTGGCTACTTACAAGATGAACCATTCAAATTAAATGATTATGTTGCCGATGATGCTACCAATACTGAAAAGCTGGCTAAGCTTCAACAAATTATCGATTTTGTTGTTGCCCAAACTCACGTTGATTGGTTTGGTATTTACCAAGCAACCAATACTGAAGAAGGCTCTCAGTTATTAAAATTGGTATATCACGGAGCACCGAGTCGTCCGTTATTCCCGCTAACTGAAGCATTTGCTAAAGGTAGTAACAATGTTCAAGTGGCACTTTCTAAGCAAGGTCGTGTGATCAATAACGTTGCTGATTATCTTGCCCAAGGTGGAGAGTATTATACTTGCGACCCGAAGGTGAAAGCTGAGACTTGTTTACCATTATTATCAGACAAAAATGAATGCTTAGGTATTATAGATGCGGAAGCATTTAATAATGATTTCTTTGATCAGCAGACCCTCGCATTACTTGTGGCTTGTTGTATTAAAATTCCTCAACTCTTGGTCTAATTTAACTAGTAATCAGGCTGGGTTTTTATGTTAAGCTAGTGGCAACGCTAACCCCTATAAAAAGAGATAGTCAATGTTCTCAGAATTAAAACCATTACCAACAGATCCTATTCTTGGCCTAATGGCGGCCTTTAAACAAGATACAAACCCAAAGAAAATCGATTTGGGTGTAGGTGTTTATAAGGATGAGCAAGGCAATACGCCGGTATTAAAAGCGGTTAAAAAAGCGGAAGCGTTTCGTTTAGAAAACGAAACCAGTAAATCGTACATTGGCTTGGCAGGTAACCTAGATTACTGCCAAAAAATGGAAAACTTATTACTGGGTGAGCATCCAGCACTTTTAGCTAATCGTGTTCGCACGGCACAAGCACCAGGTGGTACAGGTGCATTACGTGTTGCAGCAGAATTTATCAAACGTTGCAACAAAGATGCGACAGTATGGGTAACTACGCCAACGTGGGCAAACCACATCAGCTTATTTGAAGCGGCGGGCTTAACAGTAAAAGAATACCCTTACTACGATTACGAAAATAAAGACCTTTTATTTGATGACATGATTAATACCCTTAAGCAAGTGCCTAAAGGTGATGTGGTGTTATTCCACGCATGTTGTCACAACCCAAGCGGTATGGATTTAAATGCTGAGCAATGGAGCACAGTTGCTGATCTTGCTGTTGAAGTTGGTTTCACGCCACTGGTTGATATTGCTTACCAAGGTTTTGGTTCAAGCCTTGAAGAAGACGCAGCGGGTCTTCGTAAATTAGCAGCAGCGGTAGATGAGCTAATCATCTGTTCTTCTTGTTCGAAAAACTTCGGTTTATACCGCGAGCGTATCGGTGCATGTTCAATTATTGCTAAAGATGCAGCGACTGCTGATATCTCTAACTCTGTATTATTAAGTGTTGTACGTAGCATCTATTCAATGCCGCCTGCGCATGGTGCTGATATTGTTAGCACGATTTTAGGTAGCACTGAGCTGACGCAAATGTGGCATGACGAGCTTGATGAAATGCGTAATCGCATTAATGGTTTGCGTACATTAATCAAAGAAAGCTTAGCTGCGAAAGGCATTGAGCAAGACTTCTCATTTATTGACCGTCAAAATGGTATGTTCTCATTTCTAGGTATTAATAAAGAGCAAATCGAGCGCTTACAAAAAGAGTACTCAATCTACATTGTTGGTTCTAGCCGTGTAAACGTTGCTGGTATCAGTGATGCAAACATTGATTACTTTGCAAATGCAGTAGCAGACGTTTGTAAGTAACTTGCTTTATAGCGATAAAAAAACCGCAGTGACTGCGGTTTTTTTATGCCTGTAATATGTGTTACTACGAGTAGGTATTAGTGCAGCCAGCGAATGGCGTCATTGATCATGTTATTGTAGCTATCAAGTGGCGCACCAATACTCGCGATTAAGATGGTATCAGCCCGATCGCCTCGGTTGATGTGGCCTGCGAAACGCTCATCATTGAAATCATCAGAGCCGGTGCCAAATGGTTGCTCGTCAGAAGGCACAATGAATACCGTCATTGGGCCAAAATCTGACTCAAATACCAAGTGTAGGCCTTTTTTACCCTGAAAATCACAAAACATTAAATAGGTTACTTTACCTGGTAGCTCATCTAAGTGACCGCCAATGGTGGCAAACTTTTCGTTTACCGAAGCAAGATCTATTGCTTCATGTTTATCTAGCGAGCCAATTTCATGGTAAAGATGCGCAAAGGCATGCTCACCCACACTGTATAACGTATGTTGTTTGTTACTGACAAAGAACACACTAATTGCCACTAAAAATGACGCTGCAGCGGCTAAATACAGTCGATTAAAGGCAAAGCGTGACTTAGCCTCAACAATGGTGTCTAGCGGTTGCTCAGCGCTTTCTGCTTCAGAACTATATGTATTATCAATAATTCGCTGTGCTAAATTTTCAGGCACGGGGATGTTAAGTGCTTTGCTTAGTTCATCGTCAAAGGCACGTACATCATCAATAAACGCCTGTTTATCTGTGTCCTGCTCGGCAAACGCTTCAAGTTCCTTATCAATAGTGCTTGGCTCGGCGAGGATGCGGCGGCGAAACTCGAGTTCATCCATTAATTTGATGCTCCTCTAAGTTGGTCATCATCACTGCTTAAAGCCTCTTTAAGCTGGTTTCTGGCACGAAAAAGTCGTGTCATGACAGTATTTTTATTTAAATCGAGGATCTCGGCGATTTCATCGCCAGAGCAACCCATTACCACTTGCAGCAGCAATGGTTCTCGATATTCTTGTGATAACTTTCCTATTTGTCGTTGAATCACTGTTTGTTCCATTTCAGCATCAAGGGTTGAACTTTGTTCATCTACAAGGGTGTCGTTTTCAACATCGGCGTAATCAAATTGTTTACGTTCAAAACGGCGTGCATTCTCGCGGCGCAAAATAGTCAACAGCCAAGGTTTAACTGCTTGTTGGTCTTGCAGTGAATCCAAGGCACGCCAAGCCCTCAGGAAGGTTTCCTGCACTAAGTCTTCAGCAATGTTCTGATCACGACACAACCAATACGCAAAGCGAAAAAGCTCACTGTGGTAGACATGAACCAGCGCTTCATATCGCTTTTGTTTTTCTGTCATAGTAACTAAGACCTGCCTATCAGAAAAAAACTTTCTGAGATTATTATTTTTTTCTTAAAAAAACGGCTAACTCAAGATTAGCCGTTTATTTTCAACTATTTAGGTTAATAGTTAATCATAAAGATTCTTTAATTCAGTGTCATTACATGTTGATTTAGTTTGCTTTGCGGCTTGGCTTAGCAAGCTGACGATTAAACTTAAATCAACCTGTTCATCTGCTGAACTATAAAGTTTAGTGCGTAATTTAGCAATTTCATCATTAAGTTGTGTGTTTTTGAGTGATGCTAATAAACATTCGATGGCCGCAGCATTTTTACCAGTCTGTTGTTTTGCGTAGTGGTTTAATGCGTTATAAAACCCAGAGTTATTGTTTTGTTTTGCAAACTGCTTAAGCTCATTTAACGATGCTGATGAACCACTGGTAGGTAATGGCTCAGCTGTCGGTTGCTGAGGACGCTTTTTAAAGTAAAGCACTAAGGTGATTAGCCAAAGTCCATAGCCGACCACTGCCACGATAATAAGCCACATAGGGGTCGTTACTTTTGTGACCGTTTGCATATTAGTTGGCGTATCACCCAGCTCATTAGAGCTTCCGGTTTGCGGCTCTGCGATAGCAGGAGCTGTTGGTGTGAGTGGGTTTGTACTTGGCACAACTGTTAATGTACGAGCAGGTATGGTTGCGTAGCTAATACGATTGATTTTAGTATTAAACCAAGGCAGCTTTATTTCAGGCAATGTGTAAGTGCCCGGTGTTTGCGGTAATAAAGCATAAGAAGCTGTTTGCTGAGAAATAACACGGCCATCACGTACCAGATGGTTACTCTCTTTTTCATCAGGGTAGCTTCTAAAGCCTTGCACCTGTGGCATATCGATATCAGGAAGTTGCTCTTTAGTAACCCCCAATGCAGTTAAAGTAATGGTGCGAGTGATAGGGGTGCCAACTTCAACGGTGTCGTCTTTTGGTTGCCATTGCTCATCAAGGTTAACCAGTTCGCTTGGTAGCCATGCACCTGTGTAGTTATCTGGGATTGGCTTGATTTCAACATCAACATCTTCGCCCATCGCTGAGACAGCCATTTGGCGATAGTTTTGACGAATACGGCCGTTGAACACAGGTGCCGTAATAGTATTTACGCCACTTTTTTGTGGCTGCACTAAGTACTCACGGGTGATCACTAAATAGCGTTTGCCATCAATTAACTCATAGTCTTCAGATTGCTTGTTAATTGGGGTTAGCTCAGCGTTTTCCATTTCTGGCGTAGTTAAGTTGCCATCCAGCAATTCTTTGTTGTTGTCTAAATACAATTTAACCGTATAAACACCTGCTTCTTGCACGTATAAGCTACTTGGCTTGATGCTGGTTTTAATGAAGGCTTCTTTATTTTGTTCAGAGGTTTGGCTTCGTTTAGCCACCGTTAGCTCAATGGGTTTTGAACTAACACCGGCAACAGTAAAGGCAGGGATGGTATAAGTGCCTTCTTTACGGGTCATCAGCTTTACAGACCAGTTGGTTTGCTTGCTGATTTCACCATTAATAATATTAGTGCGCGAGCTAACACTGGTTGGCCCTACAACAAAGTCTTTTAATAACACCGAAGTGTCAGGTTGCTCGCTGTTAATAGAGTCGTCTGCTGAGATGGTTAAAACAAAAAACTCACCAGCAAGGACAGGGTTTTTATCAACACTTGCCTGTAGCTGGGTGGCAGCCCAAAGCGGCGCTGCCGCGATTAGCAATAAACAACATAATAATCGCATTACCATGATTTTTCGGCTCCTCGTGGACGACGTTGATAGTTTCGTTTTTGTGCTTCTAATTGCATTTTATTTCTTAATAAGATCGCAGGATCATCGGGAACTTTGCGCAGCAGCTGGTTAAGTTGCTGGGCTTTTTCTTTCTCTTCATTAGTCAGTTCAGCAGCTTGTGCCTGCATGGCTTGTTGCTCTGCTTGCTGTTTAGCTTGTTCATCACTTTGCGATGGCTGTGGCTGAGCATCTTGTTGCTCGGGAGCTTGCTCTGGCTGTTGTTCTCCTGATTGTGACGACGTGTCTGCTTGTGATTCCATTTCAGGTTTGTTTTGCTGGTCACTATTAGACTCGCTTTGCTCACCTTTTTGATCTGATTGCTCACCTTGCTCTGACGGTTGTTGGCCATCTTGCTGCTCACTCTGCTCTGAGTTTTCACCTTGCTGTGAATTTTCACCCTGTTGCTTTTGCTGGTTATCTTGCTGGCCATCAGAGTTTTGTTGATCGTTGTTTTGCTGTTGATCTTGTTGCTGTTTTTGCTCTTGCTGCTGCAATAGCTGTTCAACGAGGGCTTGGTTTTCTTTTGCCTCAGTGAAGTCATTTTTAAGCTGTTGGGCTTGCTTATACGCTTCTATGGCTTGCTCTAGCTCACCTGCCTTAGCAAGGGCATTTCCGTAGTTGTACAAACCCGTCGCCGATTTATCTTCACTAAACGCATCCATGGCCGCTTGGTAATTACCTTGCTGATAAAGAGCAGCGCCTTTTAATTGCGTGTTTTGTGCTTGGGCGGCTTGTTCAAATTGATTTTGCTGATAGGCATCAAGAGCACGTTGGTCTTGGTTTTTAAATACGTCTGGTAATTCAGCGGCGTAAACCTGTTGCTGAGGCAGGAGCATAACAAACAAAAAGCCAAGCACTAGGCTGCTACGACGAATTAAAAAGAGCGCTAACGGCAATAAAATAATCAGGCCGTAAATACCGGCATCAACTCGCCATAATGCTTGGCTTTGTTTCTCATCTTTGAGTACTTCTGCATTGGCAGTGGGGGCAAATGTTTGAATATCCTGATTACTGGTTTGATACAGTGCGAATTTGCCACCGCTATTACGTGCAAGCGAACTTAAGCGGCTAACATTAAGCGTCGGAATAACAATCTGTCCTTGAATGTCTTTTAAAAAGCCACCTTCTGGTAGCTTAATCGGCGCACCTTGCTCTGTGCCAACGCCGTAGACATTTAAGCGATAATTAGACTGAGCGGTAAAGCGGCTAATATCTTCTTGATCTAGGCTATCAACCCCATCGGTGACTAAAATAATATCACCATCTAAATAGCCAGCTTGTTTAAGTAAATCATCGGCTTTTTCTAGGCCTTCAATAACATTCGAACCTTTGCTCGGCATGATATCTGGGCTCAGGCTTGGGATAAGGTTAGCCAACGTGCTAGCGTCATTGGTTAGCGGCGAAATAGTAAATGCAGAGCCTGCATAAGCCACTAATGCCGTATCACCTTCTTTGAAAAGCTCAATCATATCAAGTGCTTTAAATCTAGCCTGCACTAATCGGCTTGGTGCGATGTCGGTACTGAACATGGAGTACGACATATCCATCACAATGACCCGCGCATTCTTTGCTTGAAACACCGGAACTTGTTTCTTTTCAAAGCTTGGACCTGCTGCAAAAACGATGGCTAAAAGAGTAAATACAGCAACTAGCCAAAGCGGTTGGCTTTGTTTTTTATGATTGTCGCTCATTACAAACTGCGCCAAATGGGGCGCAATTAAATCAGCGGGGGCGCTTTTTTTGTTGCGTACCAACAGCACACTAAAAATAATCAGCGCGGGAATTAATAACCAAAGTAGGGCAGGGCGAATAAATTCAAAATCCATACTAGCTCTCCTGCTTAAATTGGTGAATAAAACTGACGAGCATTGCTATGCTTATTAAGCCCAGCGCCACAAGCAGTGGAATATAAAACAATGAAATTTGTGGGCGGAACGTTTGCTCATCGTTACTGATAGGCTCAAGTTTATCGAGCTCTTGGTAAATTTGCTGTAAACCAGCCACATCTTTTGCTCTAAAGTATAAGCCGCCAGTTTGATCAGCAATGCGTTTTAGTAAAGTTTCATCCAAGTTACCACCACTCATACCACCCATATTAAACAGGCTAAAGCCACGTTTACTATCTGAGCCAACACCTATGGTATACACTTTAATGCCTTCTTCGCGGGCTAACAGCAGGGCATCTTCTGGGTCAAGGTTACCGGCAGTGTTTTGACCATCGGTTAATAGCACTACGATACGGTTACTTTCATCTTTATTAGCAAAACGTTTTACGGATAAACCTAACGCATCACCGATGGCTGTTGCTCTACCTACTAGGCCAATTTGCGCTTCGCTGAGCATTTGGCTCACCGTTTTAACATCACGGGTAAGGGGGGTTTGTAAAAATGCGGTATCCCCAAATAAGATAAGACCAAGGCGGTCACCTTGACGCTGCTCGATAAAATCACTGAGTACAGCTTTTACCATAGTGAGCCTATCTACATATTGATTATTTCGATACTCCATATCTTGCTCTGTCATAGAGCCAGATAAGTCCACCGCCAGCATAATATCGCGGCCTTCATTAGGCAGTGTAATAGGTTCATCAAGCCAAGTTGGGTTTGCAATAGCGACAACTAAAGAGATCCAAACAGCCCATTCAAGCAATGAAACTTTGCGGCTGTGTTGCTGTACTGCTTGATTATTTAAGCCAAGCTTAGCAAAGCCAGGAATACGTAAACGTAACTGCCCTTGTTGCTTTAACGGCATAAAGCGGCTTAATATCCAAGGCAGAGGTAAAAGCACAAAACACCATGGCCAACTAAACTCAAACATTAATTGGCTCCTTGAGTTTAAAGTTGCTAATAGCATTGCGTAATTTAGCTGCAAGTTCAGCATTATTACTTTGTTGTTGATAAAGCGGCATCAATTCGTCGTAACTAAATTTATCGCCACTCAGTTTCGATAAACTTTCAGACCACTTTGCCAAAGGCTGAGAAGCAAGCTGATTGCTGTAATAATGACGAGTTAAGCGTTTTAAAATAATGTGTAGCTCTTGCGCGTCATCATCACTAAGGGTTTTACTTAACTTAATGGCTTGTTTTTTGGCTTTTTTAAATTGCTGGTTTTTATATAAAAGCACTAAGCCGATAATTAATAACGAACCAACTAAGGCGATGATCAGCCACCAAATTGGAGCAAGTGGCCACCATGCAACCTCGGTCGGTGCAATGACATCATGTAAGCCATCTAGCGGATTTTTTTGCATTGTTACTTTCTCACTAATTGCAGCTCAAGAGGCGTGGCTGCACTGAATGAAATTAAACTAAGCCCAGATTTTTGTAAGCGTTTTAATCTGTTAGAAAACGACTCTTCGGCTGACTTAGCAAAGCGCTCGCGAAATTGCTTATCCATTAGAGGTAAAGCAAGCTCTTGGCCATTCGCCGACACGGTCACCGTTTGTTTAAAAGCAGGTAGCTGGTGCTCGAACGGATCGCTTATATGACAGCCAATCAATTCACAGTGCCTGCTCAGCATTTCAAGTTGTTTGAAGCTGGCTTCATCAAGGGCACTAAAATCAGAGACGATATAAACCAAGCTCCCTGGTTTTGCTAAATGATTAAGGCGTTTAAGGTTTTCGCTAAATAAGCTGGTGGCTGTTTGGTCGATATTAGTCAGAGCCTGGCTGTGAATATCACATAAGTTGTGACACAGCTTTAACACGGCTTTTTCTCGAGAGGTCGGTTTTAATTCGTGATGACCTTGCTGATTAAACACCAAGCCACCAATGCGATCACCTCGTTGACACGCCGACCAAGCAACCAATGCGCTAATGTGCGCTGCTTGCACTGACTTTAATAATAACTTTGAGCCAAACAGCATCGAGTTAGAAAAGTCGGTAAAGACGAAAACAGGGCGTTCTTTTTCTTCTTGAAACAACTTAGTGTGGGTTTCGCCAGTCCGTGCAGTAACACGCCAGTCGATAGAGCGTATGTCATCACCGGCTTGGTAATGACGCACCTCGGCAAACTCCATACCGCGGCCTTTATGGGGCGCAAGGTATTGCCCAGCTAAGCTGTTTTTGATTTTTACTTTGGGCGCAAGTTCTAGCAAACGAGCTTTGGCTTTGTAATACATCAACTCTTTGAGTGATAAATTGACGCCTTGACTATGACTCGCTGCTAACCACGCCGCTGTATCAAATTGGCTCGACATAGCTTATGGCACTGCCACCAATTCTAAAATACGGCTGATCACATCGTCTTTACTGATGCCATCGGCCTGTGCTTCGTAACTTAAGATAATACGGTGACGCAATACATTATGCAGCACTGCTTGAATATCATCTGGGGCAACAAAGTCACGGCCTTCTAGCCAAGCATGCGCGCGGGCACACTTATCAAGGGCAATCGTTGCACGTGGGCTTGCGCCATATTCAATCCAGCGGCCAAGTTGTTCATCAAGCTCTGCTGCTTCACGAGTGGCAACAATTAACTGTACTAGGTATTTCTCAAGCGGCTCAGCTAAATACAAACCTAATATCGCTTTACGGGCAGCAAATAGCTCACTTTGACTAATTTGCTGTGTCGTTGCTTGCTTGTCAGAAATAGCCTCGCCACGGGTTAGGCGTAGGATATCTAATTCGTGTTCAGCACCCGGGTAATCAATGCTCAAATGCAATAAGAAGCGGTCAAGCTGAGCCTCTGGCAGAGGGTAAGTGCCTTCTTGCTCTAGCGGGTTTTGGGTTGCCATAACCATAAATAGATCAGACAGTGGATAGGTGTTTTTACCGACCGTTACTTGGCGTTCAGCCATGGCTTCAAGAAGAGCAGATTGCACTTTAGCAGGGGCACGGTTTATTTCATCTGCCAAAATTAGGTTATGAAATAATGGGCCTTTTTCAAATACGAACTCACTGGTTTGCTGGCGATAAATATCGGTACCAGTTACATCTGCAGGTAATAAGTCTGGGGTAAATTGTACACGTTGGAAGCTGCCTTCAACGCCTTTCGCTAAGGCATTGACTGCACGCGTTTTCGCAAGACCCGGAGGGCCTTCAACTAATAAGTGGCCATCTGCCAAAATTGCGATTAACAGTGCTTGAGTTAATTGTGGTTGGCCGATAATTTGCGTGTCTAGGTATGATTTTAATTGTGAAAATGCGTTAACTGCCATAATAAAAAGACTGTCCTAAAAGCGTGAGTCAAAAATTGTTTTTGTTATGCGCCAATGCGTTATATTCAGTACCGATAAATTATTTGCGCGGTACCGTAATGGGGCGCTATTAACAAGTTATAAGGATTCAAAAGTTATAACACAAGTGTTAGACACAAAATCCTCAAATAGTTCGTTATTTTTTAAGGATTTTTAGCCTACCATATAAATACGGTGTTTTTTTGTAAATAGGCCGAAAAAAGCCTATGGTTGAAAACTTACTATTGGCATTCGTACACGGGTTGTTTTAGAATCAGGAAAAACAAACAGGTCAGACCTGTCAGCGGGAGAGCATAAATGTCTGAGCAAAATATACTTAAAACAGCAAAAGGCGATCGTATCGCTATCGTTAGCGGCCTGCGAACGCCATTCGCAAAGCAAGCCACAGCATTCCATCATGTACCAGCCCTTGATATGGGTAAGTTAGTTGTCAACGAAATGCTTGAACGACTTAACTTTGATAAATCTGAAATTGACCAACTTGTATTTGGACAAGTAGTGCAAATGCCAGAAGCGCCAAATATTGCCCGTGAAATCGTATTAGGTACGGGTATGCCTGTTTCTGTTGATGCTTATTCTGTTTCGCGTGCGTGTGCAACAAGTTTCCAAGCCATTGCTAACGTAGCCGAGTCAATTATGGCAGGCTCAGTGCAAGTAGGTATCGCTGGTGGTGCTGACTCATCGTCTGTATTACCTATTGGTGTTAGTAAAAAATTAGCGGGCAGCCTTGTTGATTTAAACAAAGCACGTACGCTTGGTCAGCGATTAAAGATTTTCTCTAAATTACGTTTAAAAGATTTACTTCCTGTTCCGCCTGCGGTCGCTGAGTACTCTACTGGTTTATCTATGGGTCAAACAGCAGAGCAAATGGCGAAAACACATAGCATCAGCCGTGAAGATCAAGATGCCTTAGCACATCGTTCGCACACCCTTGCAAGTCAGGCGTGGGCTGATGGTAAACTTAAAGATGAAGTAATGACTGCCCATGTTGCACCTTATAAGAGCTTTATTGAGCAAGACAATAACATTCGTCATAACTCAACAGTTGAAGGCTACGCGAAATTAAAACCAGTATTTGATCGTCAGCACGGATCAGTGACTGCAGCTAACGCAACGCCATTAACTGATGGGGCGGCTGCGGTATTAATGATGAGTGAGAGTAAAGCTAAAGCATTGGGTTACGACATTCTAGGTTATGTACGTAGCTTTGCTTTCTCAGCAATTGGTGTACATGAAGATATGCTAATGGGCCCGGCGCACTCAACGCCAATTGCCCTAGATAGAGCTGGTATCACATTAGCTGATTTAGATTTAATCGAAATGCATGAAGCATTTGCAGCGCAAACACTGGCTAATATGAAGATGTTTGCGTCAGATAAATTTGCACAAGAAAAGCTAGGTCGCAGCAAAGCGATCGGCGAAATAAACATGGACAAGTTCAATGTATTAGGTGGCTCACTTGCATACGGTCACCCATTTGCGGCAACAGGTGCGCGCCTGATCACGCAAAGCTTACATGAACTTAATCGTCGCGGTGGCGGCTTAGCGCTTACGACTGCGTGTGCAGCGGGTGGCTTAGGCGCAGCCTTTGTATTGGAGAGTGCGTAATGACAGATTCAGTATTTAGTTTATCAGTGGCTGATGACGGCGTAGCCGTTGTAACCATTGATGTGCCGGGTGAGAAAATGAACACCCTGCGCAGCAGTTTTGCAGAAGATTTAAAAACCTTACTCAAAGACGCACAAGCGCAAGCAGTAAAAGGAATGGTATTTATCAGTGGTAAAAGCGATAACTTTATCGCCGGTGCTGATATTAAAATGCTTGATAGCGCCAATAGCCGTGAAGATGCATTAGCGTTAAGCGAAATGTGTCAGCAAGCATTTTTCGATATGAAAAAGCTGCCTTTCCCAACAGTAAGTGCTATTCATGGTGCTGCATTGGGCGGCGGTTTAGAGTTTGCTTTAGCTTGTGATTATCGCGTGTGTTCAGACAGCGATATCACTAAGCTTGGTTTGCCAGAAGTACAGTTAGGCTTATTACCTGGTGGTGGCGGTACTCAACGTTTACCTAAATTAGTTGGCTTGCAAAAAGCACTTGAGTGGATGCTTACAGGTAAGCAAGTGCGTGCTAAGCAAGCGAAGAAAACAGGCTTAGTAAATGACTGTGTACCACACAGTGTATTACTTGACGTTGCTAAAGAGTTTGCTCTTAAAGGTAAGGCTAAAGTTACTAAACCTAAGCTAGACCGCTTAAGCCAATTACTTGAGTCAAACCCATTTGGTCGCAATATTATTTTCAAAAAAGCACAAGAAAACGTGCTGAAGAAAACAGGCGGTCACTACCCAGCACCTTTAGCCATTATTAAAGCGGTTCGTGCAAGTGTTGAACTTGATCAGTTAAAAGCATACAAAACTGAAGCTGAAGGCTTTGCCACGCTGGTAATGAGTGATGAGTCAAAAGCATTACGCGGTATTTTCTTTGCAACCACTGAAATGAAAAAAGAGTGGCGTAATGATGATGCCCCAGCAATCGCTAAAGCGGCTGTATTAGGTGGCGGCCTCATGGGCGCGGGTATTGCTCATGTTAGTGCTGTAAAAGCGGGTGTTCCAGTGCGCATTAAAGATGTGGCTGAAAAGGGCATCAGCAATGCAATGAACTACAGCTACAAGATTTTAGATAAAAAGCAAAAGCGTCGTATTTTATCTAAAGCTGATCTACAACAAACCATGAACCGCATTACAGGTACCACCGATTACAGCGGCTTTAAACACATTGATATCGTTATCGAAGCAGTGTTTGAAGATCTTGCTTTAAAGCAAGGTATGGTGGCTGATGTAGAACGTGAGTGCCAAGACAACACGATTTTTGCAAGTAATACCTCGTCATTACCGATTGCACAAATTGCTGCTGATGCAGCACGCCCAGAAAATGTAATTGGTCTGCATTACTTCTCACCTGTTGAGAAGATGCCACTTGTTGAGATCATTCCACATGAAGGTACGTCTGAAGAGACTATCGCACGCGTTGTTAACTTTGCCCGTAAGCAAGGTAAAACACCGATTGTGGTTAAAGATATGGCTGGTTTCTATGTAAACCGTATCTTAGCGCCTTATGTCAATGAAGCGGCTAATTTACTGCTTGCAGGTGAGCCAATTGAAAAGATTGACCAAGCATTGGTTGAGTTTGGATTCCCGGTAGGGCCTTTAGCGTTACTTGATGAAGTCGGGATTGATATCGGTTCTAAAATTGCGCCAATCCTTGAAAAAGAATTGGGCGAGCGCTTTAAAGCACCTGATGCCTTTAATCGCTTAATCGATTCTAAGCGTTTAGGTCGTAAGACTGGCCGTGGTTTTTATCTTTACGACAAGAAAGATAAAAAAGTGGATGAGTCAGTTTACGAGCTACTTGGTGTTACGCCATCACCTCGTTTAAACAAGAGCGAAATTGCTAAACGTTGTGTTGCGCAAATGCTAAATGAAGCGGTGCGCTGTTTAGATGATGGCATTATTGCAAGCCCGCGTGATGGTGATATTGGTGCTATTTTTGGTATTGGTTTCCCACCATTCTTAGGCGGTCCATTTAGCTATATGGATAAACTGGGTGCAGCACAAGTGAGCTCAGAAATGGCGACTTTTGCTAACTACAACCCAATTTTCACACCTTGCGATACGTTAAAAGCAATGGCTGAAAAGGGTGGTCGTTTTTACCAAGCAGAAAGCGAAGAGCCGGCTGTAGCTGAAGCTGAAGCTGAAGCTAAGCCTGTCGATCCGGTTGAAGTAACCAAAGAAGTGGTTGAAGACGAGCAAGCGTCAGAAGAAGCTGATAAAGAAACGACTAAAAGCTAATTCTTTAAATTAGTTAATTTTAAAAGCCCTGCTCATTGAGCGGGGCTTTTTTATTGGTTCGAACTTGGTTAGAAGTTGAGCGGATTAAATCTTGACTATAGGTTATTATCTATATAGATTTAAATCTATGGTCAAGGAGGACTCATATGTGGTTAGTTGAAACAACCGACAGGTTCGATAATTGGTTTGACGCCTTAGATGACACAGACCGAACTAATGTACTTGCGTGTTTATTGGTTCTTCAGGAGCGAGGTCCTATGCTAGCAAGACCTTATGCAGATACAGTGTATGGTTCTTGTTTTAGTAATATGAAGGAGTTAAGGATTCAAAGTAAAGGGATTCCGATACGTGCTTTTTTTGCTTTTGATCCTAACCGAAAAGCGATTGTTCTCTGTGCGGGTAATAAAAACTCAAATGAAAAAAGGTTTTATGAGCAAATGATCCCGATAGCTGATAGTGAATATTCGGCTCACCTAGATAAGTTAGAAAAGAGGTAAATATAATGGCTAGAACACTGGAAAAGTTATTGGCGAATGAAAAACCAGAAGTGGTAGCCAAAGCTAAGAAAGCGGCGTCAGATATGCTTCTCAATATTCATTTAGCAGAGCTTCGTGAACATATGAAACTAACACAAGGTGAGATGGCAAAAGAGCTTGGCGTCAAGCAGCCAACGATATCTGACATGGAGAAACCAGGTCGTGACGTTAGATTATCATCATTAAAGCGCTATGTTGAAGCTGCTGGGGGTACCTTAAGACTTGATGTTGAGCTCCCGGACGGGAGTCATTTTGGCTTTGAAGTATAACTAAGTTAAGTCTAAAAAATGTGGGCTTTTCTTCTATATTGGCCATAAGTGGTATTTAACTCACGAAATCAGTTTGTTATAACTAGGTTTATTTACAAAGCGATTAATCACCATGACTCTCACCACTGCGCGATTAACATTAAGGCTGTTAAATGCCGATGACTGGCCGCTGTTTTATACTTTGCATAATGATGCTCAAGTGATAGAGAAGTGCTTCGATAAGCCCTCAGAGGCGCAACTACGAGCAAAGTTTAATGAGCGTTTAAAGCCTTGGCAGCCAAATTCGAATTCACCACTTTGTTTAGTTATTGTTGAAACCAGTACGGGTAAAGAGGTGGGTGTGACGGGGTTTACTTCATCAACAGTGCCAGATAGTCAAGAAGTTGGTTATTTGCTACTGCCTAACTTTCATGGTCGTGGCTATGCCACAGAGTCTTTGCAAGCGGTGCTTGATTACGCCAAGTCAGAACATGCTGTGCGTGAATTTAAAGCGGTTGTCACCGAGGGTAATATCGGTTCAGAAAAAGTACTTGAGAAATGTGGTTTTCAGTTAGTCGATAAGCAACTAGATGCGTATGCTATTGGCGGTGTTTTGTATACCGATCATCATTTTCATTTAAGTTGCACTGATCACAGAGCGTGATCAGTGCGCAATTTTACAGATGAAGCTCAATTGCTTTTCTGTCTTTTTCTGGCATATTCGCAACCACTAAATCAAACGAGTTATCAATCATTCGTTCAATCTCTCCCTGTGGTACGGTGCCATCTAAAATAACCGTATTCCATAAACGTTTGTTCATGTGATAACCCGGGATCACCGACGGGAAAATATCACGCAGTGCTTGGGCTTCATCTGGATCACATTTCAGATTTAGCCACCATACAAGGTTTCCCTCATCGTCTGTTTGGCCTTCTTTGCCCTCGGCAAGGGTAGCAAACATTTTATGATTCACCTTGTAAACGTCGACATCTTGGCCAAATGGTTGGGTGATCATCACCAATGGCTTTTTCATTAAATACTCGTGTACTGTGTGTTGATTCATGATCCAATCCTTGAAGTCATTTTTCGTAGTTATAAACATAGCAGCTTTTTCGTAGTTTGGAGACAACTATCGTTATAATTTGCTGAAAAATAATATAAATAAAGGCTCTGAGATTAAACTGTAAATTTTTATTGAACAAAAGCTATTACGTGGTAAATTTCTGTCATCAAAAAACGATAGGAATACACCCATGCCTAAGGCAAGTGAAGTTAAAAAAGGCGCCGCTATCGAGCATAACGGCCGTGTTTTAGTAGTTAAAGATATTCAACGTTCTGTACCACAAGGTCGTGCTGGTGGCAGTTTATACCGCATGCGTTTATACGATGTGGTAACAGGCGGTAAAGTTGATGAAACATTTAAAGACAGCGACATGTTAAAGCTTGCTGATCTCATTCGTCGCGAAGCAATGTTCTCTTACATTGATGGTGAAGAGTATGTTTTCATGGATAATGAAGACTACACGCCATATAACCTTAATAAAGAAGCGATCAGCGAAGAGATTTTATTCGTTAATGAAGAAACTCAAGGCCTTCACGTGATTGTGATTGATGGCTCACCAGTTGGCTTAGATTTACCATCAAGTGTTGAGCTTGTTGTTGAAGAAACAGACCCTTCAATCAAAGGCGCTTCAGCAAGTGCACGTTCAAAGCCAGCACGTTTAACAACGGGTTTAACGATTCAAGTTCCTGAGCATATTTCAACAGGTGACCGTATTCGTATCAACACCGTTGAACAAAAATTTATGGGACGCGCAGAAAAATAACTCTGTGGTCCATTAGAGAACCGGCTTTTTGCCGGTTTTTTGCTTTATTAGTAACTCGCTCATTACAAAATTCATTGAAAAAGGAACGAAAAACGCGCATTATTATCGGCTTACGAAAACAATAATAATTATCAGTAGTAGATTAATGTTGAACCACGGATTGGAAAACAGAGAATACATCAAACTCCCCGAAGGCGTTGATATCGCCATTACTCCCGCTGGCGTTGTTGCCAGAAGCTATGCCTACATTATCGATTTTATTATCCGTAGTTTGGTTCTACTTGCTGTTGGTACTGTATTGGCCTTCTTTGGTGATGCAGGGCAGGGGCTTATCTTAATTGCTTACTTTTTAATTTCATGGGGCTATAACATCCTGTTTGAAATGGAAAGTGGCCAAACGCCGGGTAAAAAACGCCTTAAAATCCGTGTTGTGCAAGACAATGGTTTACCTGCAAGCTTTTCGCAAATTGTAGTGCGTAACTTACTACGTCCAGCCGATATGCTACCTATAGGCTATTTCTTAGGCCTTGTGGTTATGTTGTTTAACAACCGTTTTAAACGCATTGGTGATTGGGCTGCAGGCACTATGGTTATTTACGACGATGAGTTAGCTATGCGCCCAGAATTATCACAAGGAGAAGTGCATATTCCTACCATTAGCTTAACCACCGAAGAGCAATTAGCGGTGCTTGCTTTTGCAGAGCGTCATGATGAACTATCTGATGCAAGGCGTCGTGAGTTGGCAGCTATTTTAGCTACTCCTTTTTCTGCTGCAGAGCATGAGATTGAGGCGCAGCTTGTTAGTTACGCACGCCACTTTGCAGGTCAAGTACAACACGATAACGATTACCCGCAGCAGGAGGGTAAGCAATGAAGCAAACTCAATTTGTAAAATCAAATAGTGTCAGTTGGGATGAGTTTGAAGCGCTTTGCGAGCAAAATAGTGCAAAGTCTTTACCTGTTAATTTCCCTAACTTGTATCGCAAAGTCTGTAATGATTTAGCCATTGCGCAAAGTCGCCAATACAGTCCAGTGTTGATTGAGCAAATAAACAGGCTGGTGCAATTAGGACAAAAGCGCCTTTATTTATCTCGAAGCAATCAATTTTCTGAAATATGGCATGTGGCCCGCACGGCATTTCCACGTGCACTGTATGAAAATCGTTTAATGCTTGGCATTAACTTATTGGCATTTTGGGGATTGGCCTTAGTTGCTTTTATTTGGGTGACAATTGACCCTGATGCCGCTTATACATTTTTAGGGCAAGGTACAGTGCTTAATATCGAACAAATGTATAACCCTAGTGGTAGCGTTCAATCGGCTGAGCGCGGCGCATCACAAGATCTGATGATGTTCGGGGTCTATATCTACAATAATATTGGCATTGCATTTCAGATGTTTGCAGGTGGTGTTCTGTTCTGTGTTGGTGCTGCTTTTTTCTTGTTGTTCAATAGTTTTTATTTTGGTGCCGTTGCGGCTCACATTGTCAATGTTGGATTTGAAGGGCCGTTTTTTTCGTTTGTAATAACCCATGGCTCGTTTGAGTTAACCGCTATCATCATTGCCTCAGCGGCTGGGTGTCAAATAGGTTATGGCTTGTTAAATCCTGGGCAGTATACCCGCGCATATGCGATGAAACAGGCTGCTCAAAAAGCGCTTCCACTGATTGTTGGCGCATTTTTAATGTTAGTCATTGCCGCTTTTATCGAAGCATTTTGGTCACCCCGTGATATTGCTAACGAAGTTAAATATTTAGTTGGCAGCGGCTGTTGGGCTTATGTCATTTTTCGCTTGTACAGGGGAATGCGCTATGGAGCTTAATCGTCTTAGCTTCAATCCTCGCAAGCGCAGTGCTTACGAAACCTTTGATTTAACAGTGTTGCTAGTTAAGCAGCATGCTGTCGCATTGGTCTCTTTGTATTTGATGATGGCCGTGCCCGTATTTTTAATTGTTGGCTTTCTAGTAAACTGGGGCATAGGCGGCTTTGTTGTTTGGTGGCTTAAACCTGTATTTGAGCGACCATTACTTGATTACATGTCAAAAGCGGTTTTCAATCAGCCAGTCAGCATAATGAGTAGCTTAAAGTTACTCAAGCAGTTAAAAATCGCTGATATGCTTGCGCATTTAACCGTTTTTAGGCTCAGCCCAAACAGAGCATTTTTAGCCCCCGTAGAGCAACTTGAGCGACTATCAGGTGAGCGCAAAACCAAACGTAAGCAGGTGTTGTTTGCTTCAAATAAGCCTAAGCAGACATTGTGGATGCTGTTTTGTGTACATTTTGAGTTTATCTTATTGATGGGAATATCGGCACTGACAATTGCACTTGTGCCCCATTCATTCTCTGCACAAGAAGCCATGTACCAAATTTTTGAAGCGCCAATCTGGGTTGAGATAGCGTTTAACTTTATTTATATCTTCAGTATTTCATTAGTGGCGCCGCTTTTTGTTACTGGCGGTTTCCTTGCTTATTTACACCGCCGTGTTGAACTAGAGGGCTGGGATATCGAGCTGGCATTTAAAAATATTCGCACCCGTCTTGCAGGCGTAGTCAGTGCTGTAGCACTTCTTCTGCTGACAACATTTACGCTGCAACCATCAACAAGCTATGCAGAGCAAATAGATAAGCAAGCGGTAAAAGAGCAAGTTACTGCTCTTTATAATGAGCCTAATGTCATCGAAACTGAGACTACGTGGGTGCCAAATATCGAAGCCAAAGCGAGTTCATCAGATAGTGACTGGTCTTGGCTTATCGATGTATTTACTGCCATTGGTGAAGTGTTTGGCGTGTTAGTTTGGGTATTGGTCGGCTTATTAGTTATTTGGCTAGTGTATTACCTGATGCAAAAACGTGGCTTTTTTGCCAACTTAAGCTTGCCTGAGCGCAGTAAAGTGAATGAACAGCCAGTTATTCCAACCTTATTTGCAGAAATTAAAAGTAAGGATTTACCTACTGATTTAATTGCTGCTGCAAAGCAGTGTTTTGAGCAAGGGCAGCACCGCTTGGCGCTGGCGTATTTGCTTCATCATGCGCTGAGTTGGGCGCAGCAACGACATGAAGTGCGCTTACACCGCTCGATGACTGAGCGCGAATGTAAACGTGCAATTGATGCTAGGGTGCCAAATCAAGGGCAAGCAATTTTTGCTCGCTTATTTTCTGCGTGGGTCACGGTCGCTTGGGGCCATAAAACCCCTGATATCGACTTTATCGAGCTGATTGAGCAAATTACAGCTATGACAGCAGAGACTAAGGAGCAAGCCCATGAAGCTTAAGGTTGTGCTTATTGCGGCGCTCGTATTGTTTAGCTTATTTGTTATTGCGGGTATTGCCTCTTTAGATTGGCAGAAAAAAGAAATAGAGATTGGCTTTCATAGTGATGTGGCCAAAGATAACTTTACGATGGCTCAACGGCTACTTAAAGCCAATGGTATCGATTGGAATAAAAACAAGCGCTTGGCAGAGCAAGCACAAAGTGATGAGTTAAATATAGACCCGCAAAGTATCTTAATTTTGGATGAGGCAGTGCTTGCTGATTCTTACCTGTTAGATGTACAGCTGGCTGATTGGGTCGCTGAAGGCGGACGCTTGATTTATGTATTAAACAGGCAACGTGATGAGCTGGCAATTGATAGCACCGTATTTTTTAGTCAGCTTGGTATTAATGTAGAAAGCCAAGAAGATGTGTTTGAATATGATTTTGCAATGCTCAAAGAGGGGCATAAAAATAGTACGCTCTCAATTGATGAAAACACTCAGCTTGACCTTGAGCTAAGCCGTGCCTTTTTTATTGAAAACTGCCCCGGTGTGAGTACCAATAATGATAACGGTAACACCCTAATGTGTGACTTTGCGTTTGGTCAAGGTCGAGTCATTGTGATGCCATCGCTGTTACCTTTTACTAATTACCGACTTCGCCACCTTGATCATGGCAGCTTATTACTTTGGTTAAGTAAAGGGGCTAAAAAAGTAACCTATGTCCCTTACCTGACTTACCCAAATTGGTTTGCCAAATTATGGCACTGGAGCTGGCAATGTGTGGTGGCGTTGCTGTTATTAATTGTGCTTGCAGTATGGCATATCAGTAGTCGCATCGGCCGCTCTTATGCTCCTGACTTCGATGTAAAAACCAGCTTTAATCAGCATATTCGAGCAGTAGCAAACTTTTATTCTGAGCATGGTCACGAAGCCGTGTTATTTACTGCTCTAGAAAAAGATTTTTACGCCAAAGTTGAGTCGCGAGTACCTAATTTTAAAATGCTCAGTGCTGAAAAACAGGCGCAGATCATCGCTAATTTAACTCATTTTGAAAAACAACAGGTGGCAGAGTTGCTTGCGAGCAAGTTGCCTGAGTCAAAAGAACAACGAACAGAATATATAAAACGATTTAAACAATTAAGGAATGCCTTATGAGCACGGAATTAGACACTAATCGCATGAGCTTAGTTGAGGCAGCTGATGCAGTAAAACAAGTAAAGCATAACATTTCGCGTGTGTTAGTCGGTCAAGATGCCATTGTTGAAGATGTGCTTACGGTACTCTTTGCGGGTGGTCATGTGTTACTTGAAGGGGTTCCAGGGCTTGGCAAAACGCTACTGGTTAGAGCATTAGCAAAAAGCTTAAATGTAGATTTTTCGCGAGTGCAGTTTACACCGGATTTAATGCCTTCAGATGTTGTTGGCCATAGTTTGTATGATATGAAATCAGGTGAATTTAATATCAAAAAAGGCCCAGCATTTACTAATATTTTACTGGCTGATGAAATCAACCGTGCACCCGCAAAAACGCAATCAGCCCTTCTTGAGGTGATGCAAGAGCAACAAATCACCATTGATGGGGAGTCATTATATATTGATTCACCGTTTATGGTATTAGCGACTCAAAACCCATTAGATCAAGAGGGGACGTATCCACTGCCAGAGGCTGAATTAGACCGCTTTATGATGAAAGTTGAGCTTGGTTTTCCTTCTCATGAATCGGAAGTTGAGCTTTTAAAACTGAATACACAAATTGTCTCTAATGAAACCAAAGTAGAGCAGCTGCCAGCAGTATTAGATGCTAAGCGTATTGCGGAAATTAAACAGCTTTGTGCAGATATCTTAGTCGACGAACAAATACTTAATTATGCCGTTGATATCGTGCGTAGTTCACGAACTTGGCAGGGCGTGTTGCACGGTGCAGGGTTACGTGCCTCAATTAATATTATTAAAGCCGCAAAAGTAATGGCATTAATGAATGGTCGTGACTTTGTAACCCCAGATGACGTGAAGTCAGTGTCAGTGAATATTTTAAGGCACCGATTAATTTTATCGGCTGATTTGGAGCTGGAAGGGGTGTCATTTGATGAAGTGATCAATGCCATTTTAGCCAGTGTTGAAGCGCCGCGCTCATGAATCGCATCAAGCATAGACCTGCAAAACGCTTAGTACAATTAACAGCTTTGTTGCTGTTATTGTTGTTTGTCTGTGCCATTGCATCGGTTGACAGCTTAGTGTTAACGGCCTTGCTCCTAGTGCCTTTATTGGTCGCATTTTTCGATTATATGGCGGCAAAGTCAGAGCCTTTACTTGAAGTAAGCGCACAAACGAATCTCAACATGGCTTTGTATCGACGCCAACCCTTGCAGATAGTGATTAAAAACAAAGCGAAGCATGCGACCATGCTAGATGTCAGTGTTCATTTGAGCAATGCAATTGAGCTGCAAAAGCCACAGCAAACGGTGTTTATAGATGCAATGCAACAAGCAAAGCAGAGCTTTACATTACGCGCTCACAAGCGAGGCGATGCGCAGATCAGTGCCATTGAACTTAGGGTTGGGTCGCCATTTGGCCTTTGGCAAACAAACTGGCTAGCTGCGCAAGCGATTCAACTAAAAGTGTATCCCGATTTTAGCCGTGTGACTTCAAAGCAGCATTTAAATGGCGTAGTGAATAAGCCTATTTCAGGGTTAAAACTCACTAAAAAGCGCGGTGATGGTATTGAGTTTCAGCAGTTACGCGAATACCGCCAAGGTGATAGTGTTAGACAAATAGACTGGCAGGCGACTAGTAAGCGTCGAAAACTCATTTCTCGAGAGTATCAAGAAGAGCAAAACCAACATGTTATAGTGATGCTCGATGCCTCTAAAAAAATGGCCATCGAAGCCAATGAAGGTAGCCACTTTGATCATGCTTTAAATGCATTGTTACTGCTGTCGCATACAGTTTTAAAGCAAGGTGACTGGTTTAGCATGCAAAGCTTTAACCAAAACCTGCGCTGGTTACCTGATGTTAAAGGCGCACAGAATGTATCACGGGTAATGAATCACTTTTATGATCTATACCCAGATAAGAGCAGCAGTGACTATTTAGTGGCTGTGAACCAATTAATTGCTAAACGCAGTAAACGTTCTTTAGTGTTATTAGTTACCACCCTTGATGAGCAAAGCATTGATGAGTTAATGCCTGCAATTAAGCTATTACAAAAACACCACTTAGTGGCACTTATTAATATTAATAACCGTGCTATAAATGAAGTACTCGATGAGCCTATAGAAAAGTACGAAGATGCAACCAGTTACTGTGCAGCATTAGCACTACTAAATTCACATAAAGCCAATATGGCGAAGCTAAAAAAGCAAGGGGTGATAGCCATAGACTGTAACCCTGAGCAGTTACTGCCGCATGTGCTTAACACCTATTTAAATGTGAAGCACTCCGGGGCATTGTAAAAACCTAATAGCAACTGGCAATAAAAAAGGCATTGAATTCAATGCCTTTTTTATTAAATAACGAAACGATTATTTTTGATTATCAATAGCTTCGTTAATTTTGTATTGGAAATAAATAACGTTAAAGAAAAACGTTAAAATACCACCTAAATGAACTGGTTCATTGCTACCTTCATTAATTAACTCTTTAATCGATGTACGAAGAGAGAAAATTAATACAATGGCAACAACAAACGAAATCAGTGACACAATACCACCAATTTCAGGTGAAACTCCTGCAAAAGACAACACAATATTCACAATGTACAAAGCAACATAGCCATAAACTAAGCCTTGGCTTATCTGGTTTTCTGCTAATGCATTGGCTTTATTAGTTCGGCTCACTAACCAATAAACACTATAGATACCAAATGTGAAAAGGCATAAAAAGAACACGCCCCAAGCAGAGAAGCGGTCAAAGTTTAAAATAGGTTTATTACCACCGTTGTTTTGCTGAGTAAGCTCAGCTTCTGGTGCTTCATAGATGTTAGCTGATTCTTCAGACATAACGATTCCTCATAATTATTTTTTATATTCCTTTGTGCTGATAGCACGCATCGATAATAACAGTGAGGTTGCTTTTTGTACATCATTTCAACAGCCTAGAAAGTAAAGCTTTGTAACATAAAGGCCAGTATAAATAAGCCTTATAGAGGTTATAGCATGAGTGAAGTTTTAAAGCTTGCTGAAATTATGTACACTGCCGCTGATTTTTATGAGGTGCTGTGTGTTATTTATCTTTTTTAGTTGTGTATTTATTTTGGTGATGTATTTAGAGTCTCTGTCTAAAGGAATGCCGGTAAAGCGCTGGATGCTGTTAGGCGGTGTGCTTGGGCCTGTTGCTTGGTGTTTATTTAACATGCACTACCGCCGCGCATTTGTGCGTCACGTTGGCCATCAATCGTGTGGCTGGCGACCTTAAGCTTTTGCTGTTTTTAGTAGGCTAGGCGCAGATTTATCGAGTTGCTTTTGTAAGAAGGCGGTAAATTCTGGCTGTGATAGTGGCTTTGAGTAATAGTAACCTTGTACCGTCTGACATTTTAACTGCTCTAACATCATGACTTGTTCGGCTTGTTCAACGCCTTCTGCAACCACATGTAAATCAAGGTTATGAGCAATGGTTACAATCGAGTCGACCATATTCCGGCCGCGTTCTGTTTGCATGTCGTCAATAAAGGCTTTATCAACTTTCAAAGTATTAAGCGGGAACTGTTTTAGATAAGCTAACGATGAGTAGCCTGTACCAAAGTCATCCATTGCAAGGTGAATACCTCGGGCACTGAGTGAGCGCATGACAGAAATAGCTTCGTTTGGGTCGTCCATAACCGTACCTTCGGTGATCTCAAGTTCAAGGAAGTAAGAGGGCAGTTCATTCTTTTGCAAAATCACATCAATACGGGTGGTTAAATCGGGCAAGCTGAACTGTTTAGCGGATAAATTCACTGCAACACGACCGTTGAATAACCCTTGGTCAATCCACGCCTTTACATCGCGGCATGCTTTGTTTAAAACAACTTCACCAATTTCGATAATTTGCCCAGTTTCTTCAGCAATAGGAATAAACACACCTGGACTAATTACACCTTTTTTCGGGGTAATGAAGCGTACCAAGGCTTCCATACCATCTAGTTTACCTGTACGAATATTCATTTTTGGCTGGTAGTACACTTCAAAGTGGTCTTCTTTTAGACCGTAACGCATTAAGTTTTCGATTTGTAAGCGTTTAACCGCTTCACGGTTCATTGTGTCGTTGAAAAACAGATAGCTATTACCTTTTTTCTTAGCGTGATACATGGCTGTATCCGCATTTTTAAGTAATAACTCGGGGGTATTACCATCTTCAGGAAACAGCACAATACCGACACTTGAGGTGATCACCAGTTCATGGCCTGCCATATTAAAAGGTGTAGCAATTGCGGCTAAAAAGAGTTTAGCCATGCGAGTGATAGTATGAATATCGTTGGTGCCCGACATTACGAGCGCAAACTCATCCCCGCCAAGACGGTAAAACACATCTTTTTCGCGGGTTAACTTATTCAAGCGCATCGCAAGCTTAGACAATAAGCTATCACCAAGTTGGTGACCTAGAGAGTCGTTAATCTTCTTAAAGTTATCTAGGTCAAACACTAACAAAGCGTGATGATTATCTTGCTTAGCGAGCTTTTTCAGGTTGGTGAAAAACAAGTTTCGGTTAGGTAAGCCCGTTGTACGGTCACGGTTTGATAAGTTATGTAATTGTGACTCTGCTTTTTTACGCTCAGTTTCATCTGAAAAAACAACTACGTAGTTACATATTTGGTTGTGCTCATTTTTGATTTCATCAATTGAAATTTCAATTGGTAACAGCTGTCTTTTCGCATTGCGAAGTTTTACCTCTTGCTGCCAGTGTTCTGTCGCTTTTACAGTGGCTTTAATTTCATCTACATAGCTTTGGTCATAGCCATTTAAGGTAAAATCTTTCTTTAAGTATTGCTCTCGTGTACCACCAAATAGTGTTAAAAAACTTGGGTTTAAGTCAACCAATTTGAAGTTTTTATCGTAAATAGCAATGGCGTCAGTTAGCGACTCAACGCATTTAGCGAATAGGTTTAAACGTGCTTCTGTTGATTTCAGCTGAGAAATATCTCTTACAGTGCCAGTCATACGCAAAGGGTTGAGGTTTGCGTCTTTTTCGATGATCTTGCCGCGATCTAGTACCCAGTGCCAACGACCAAAGCTGTCTTTAATGCGGTAACTCGCTTCAAAAAAAGCGGTATGCTCGGCGAAGTGTTTTTTAAGAGCTGTTTCGACGTGTTGTAAGTCGTGTGGGTGAATTAATTCGCGATTAGGGGGAAAGCCGCTGCTACTATTTGTATCTGAAGTGTATTTATCATTAATTCGTAGCACCTCGCCGGTTTTAATATTCCAGTCCCAGAGGGTGTCACCACTACCTTCTACGGTACTTTTTAAACGATGTTCTGAGATACGAAGTTGCTGTCGAGAGCGTTTTAGTTTAAAAATTATGAATAATAAGTATGGCAATAACAGCATCATGATAGCACTTGGAATAAGCAACAATGTGCTCTGTTCAAGCTCTATGGGGCTGGCGGATGCAGAAAAAACCCCAGCCATACTTATTGTTAAAAAAGCAGAAATCATTTTTATTATTTTTGTCATTAATGCATTACTTTAATTCGCAACAATTAATCTAATCTAAGCTCGCGTTCGAGTCAAAGAGAATGCGAAGAAAGGGTTGTTTTTGGCTGTTTTTTGGCCTTTGGCTCACTTAAAAGTTCTATTCTTGGCCTGTTTTCACTAAAGGTTTCGGTAATATACTGCTGCATTTGAGCAAGGCTTAACTTATCAAGTGCCTCTAAAAGCTGCCGTTGCATATTAAATTCAGTATCGCGATTACCGATTGCCAACCATAAACGTTGCGAGCGTAAGCGTAAATTTTTATCTTTTTCAGCAATATGTGTGACAAGACCCGCTTTGGTATCTAACCATTGCTGTTCAGAAATGCTGTTTACTTGTGATACATAATTATCAATAAATTGCTGGTGACGCTGAAGTATCTCATCAGCACTGTGCTTAGGTGACTGCACATAAAATGCGATACCCGCCCGGGTATTAAACGGAGCATAGCCTGCACCAACTAAATAGCCGAGTTGTTGCTTTGTTCTTAGCTCATTAAAGTAATCTTGATTTATTAAATGGTTAAGTACCATCATTTGCACTTTTTCGCTGGTGTCATCCGTTTGTGCTTGATAGTACAGTACCATTGCATGATCGCTGCAATTTAACATGAAGCGCTGTTGACCTACTTCGGTTATATCGTTTAGTGGTCGCGTTAAATCAATAATTGTGGTGCTGCCAGCTAAGTGCTCAGTCACTTGTTTTTGGAACTTAAGCGCATCAGAGCGTTGCCAGTTACCATGTAAAAAAGACTCAACGTGCAAGGCTTTAAAAAACTCATTTCTAAAGCAATTAAACTGATGGAAGCTCGTATCTTTTAAAGCCTGCGCTAAGGCATTCGGCTCTGGGTTCCATGGCATAATTTGCGCACCCAAAATACTAAATAGCTCGCTAACAGGTTTGTTTTGATTGCTGTTTCGCCAATGTCTAACGAGCTGCTTTTTGTACTCAGCAAAGCGTTTTGCGCAGATTTCAACATTAAAGAGTGCTTCAAGTAACTCATTAACCAGCTCTAACTGACTCGATGAAAGACCGGCAGTGTGTAGAGTTAACCCGCCTTGGTGAGAGGTTAAGTGATAACTAAGGCCAGCAAGCTCAGCCGGATAAAACTGCTCAGCCACACTGTCCATAAACAAGTCTGCAAATAAGCGGGTAAGGGCCATGTGCTTAACATCTTTAATCGCAAAGGTTGAGTCCATCGCTAAGTAAAAATGCCCTTTTGCCACTCTGAAAGTCGCATCTTGTTTAAACCAAAAATCAAAGCCCTCTCTTTTGACTAAAAGCTCTGGTGATTTAGTTGGCTTTTCTAAAGGCAATAACTCAACCTCTTTGGTGAGGTATGGGTTAGCGCTTGGTAAGCACATCTGTGGTAATGGCGTGTTTATTTCGCTTAGTGCTTCTAACCAACTTGTTGAAATGTCCTCTACTTTATAAGGGGTGTTGTACCAAGCTGTAGTGTGCTCAGGCTCAACACCTGGATGAATGAGTACCAAGCGCATGTTATCAGGTGTTAGCCATTGCATGGCAATTTCATGAGCGCAGCGGTTAAAGCCTTCCATTAAATAATCGCCTTGCACATAATTGGCTTCATCGTAATGCTGCATATTAATGCTTAAGTTACTCACCCAATCAATTAAACGAGCTTTTTCTTGGTTATCAAAGGCAATTTGCAAGAGGTTCTTTTTGTCTTGATAAAGACGTGGCAATTTATCGCAGTTTTGGTTAATTAAGCAGATATACTCAAACACCATTTCGACGATATCTTCATAGTATTCAATACCTTCATCAGTCAACGCCATACTGATATTAAAATCTTTGAAGTTACTGCCATTAATGCCACCACCTGCTGAGAGGGCATTGATCCAGCCTTGCTCTTTTAGAATAGAGTACAGCGATCCTTTGCCTTCGTAGCCAAGTAAGTGAGCGATAAAACTAACGGTTTTGTGACGATAAAAGTCATCTATATTTGGCATCGCAAAGCTAATAATGAGCTTTTGCATATGTTTATGTGGCTCAATGTGTAACACCTTACCTAAGTCTTGTTTACGGTAAAGTGGCTGCTCTATAATCTCTTTACTTTTTGGCTGACCTTTTATTTCGCTAAATAACTGTTTTACCCAGGTGGTCATGGTCGCAATATCTTCATTGCTGCAGACCACCAGTGTCATCCACTGAGCCTGATAATGACTATCGAAGAAAGCACGAAGCTCATCACTGATGCAGCCCTCACGATCCGCGAGGGTTTGCTGGTTACCAACCGAAAACTTTGCAAAAGGGTGTGCTGGGTTCACCGTTTCTTTGTGAGCCTGATAAATTCGTCGGCCATCATCTTTTATTTTTAGTTTGAATTCTGCGTCTATGGCATTGCGTTCTTTTGTAGTCTCTTTAGGATTTAGTAGTGGTGCGATAAAAAAACGACTGAACTGTGCTAGTGCTTCAGCAAACTGCTGGCTGTTTATATCAAAGAAGTAGCAAGTGTGCTCAGTGCCAGTCCAGGCATTGGTGTTGCCACCAGATTGCGATACAAAATTAGAAAATCCGCCCGATTCTGGGTACAGATCAGTGCCTAAAAAAAGCATATGCTCTAAAAAGTGCGCAAGGCCTTGTCTGTCAAGAGGATCGTCGAAATGGCCTGCGTTAATTGCCATAGAAGCCGCTGATTTTGTTGACTCTAAGTCTTGCACTAAAAGTACTTTTAGACCATTGTCCAGTGTTAGGGGTTGATATGTTCTGTTATCATTGCGGCTGATATTCAAAAGATGCTCCTGAAAGAGTGCGTTAATGTCCTAACAACAGATGATATTTTCAGGAAAGCTAAAAAAGACAGAGCTACGAAAATCTACCTGAATATCATAAGCGGATGTTTAATGTATCTAGTGATGATATTCTAATATAGCGAACAATCAAGCAAACTGGCTACTGTTTTATATTCTTTAATCGGTTGATTTTTTATGAAAACAATCTTAATCATGCGCCATGGCGAAGCTACGCCAATGCAAGCAGATGATGCAGCAAGACAACTGACCGAGACCGGTCACCAAGAAGCTAGTCGAATGGGGCAATGGTTAGCAACACATCATAAACCGGATGCTCTGTTGGTAAGTCCTTACATTCGTGCTCAACAAACAGCTGCCGATGCTACGCAACATATTTCGTTACAATTTAATGAAACCTGTAACGACATTACCCCTGATGGTGTGCCGCAAGTTGCCGCTGATTACCTCGAAACCTTGATTGCTATGCATCCAGACTGCAATACTTGGTTGGTCGTTGCTCATATGCCTATTGTTAGCTATTTAGTTGATCAGTTAAGTCCAGGTCATATGCCTATTTTCAATACCGGGGCGATTGCTGTTATCGAATATGATGAACACAAACAGCGCAGTCACTACCTAAGTATTCACTCGCCAAATAACGTCGAAATCTAACAGTGGATTTGCTAAATTAGCGCCACTGTTAATTTTTTAAGTTCTTACTATGACAATCGAACGTTTACAAACCGGTGCGCGTATGAGCCGCATCGTTAAGCATAACGGCACAGTTTACCTATGCGGCCAAGTTTGTGCTGATGCCGAAAAAGATATCACCGAACAAACTCAAACCATGCTGGATAAGGTCGAAGCGCTACTTATTGAAGCAGGTAGTAGCAAAGAGCACATGCTAAGCGCCACAATCTACTTGAAAAGCATGGAATACTTTGCACAGATGAATGCAGTTTGGGATGCTTGGGTACCACAAGGTCATGCGCCTGCTCGCGCTTGTGTTGAGGCAAAAATGGCGCGTGACGCACTACTTGTAGAGATTTCTGTCGTTGCAGCCATTAAGTAACGAGCAGCGTATCGCGCAGATGATTGCTCGCTTTAATGAGCAATCAGGGCGCGAACTGATTGAACTGCCACATTGGCATTTTTGCGACAATGAGCAAGATGCCAATGACTGTGCATTGCTGGTTTTAAATGGCGTAAAACAAGCAACAACTCCTTCACTTTATTGGTTTAAAGCCAATAATGAAGCCCTTCCTGAAGTTGGTGATTTAGCCATTTTTACCAATTGGCAGGGACAGCCCCTCGGTATTATTGAAACCGTCTCTGTAACTATTACCCCATATAATCAAATAAGCGCCGATTACGCTGCATTAGAAGGCGAGGGCGACAAAAGCCTTGAGTACTGGCAGCGTGTGCATTGGGATTATTATCAGCGAGAGCTCGCGGGCACAAAGTATCAATGTCACCCAGAAATGCCGTTGGTGTGTGAGCAGTTTAAGTTAGTTTTCAAGGAGTCAGAATGAGCACGAATCCTGTGGTTCTTATTACCGGAGGCGGCCGCGGTATAGGCGCAGCGACAGCAAAGCTATTTGCTAAACATGGCTACGATGTGTGTATTAACTATAAGTCAGATCACGCAAGTGCAGCGCAGGTCACTGATGAGATTAAAGCGCTTGGCGTGAATGCTTATTTGTTGCAAGCTGATATTGCCGATGAGCAGCAAGTACTCGCCATGTTCGCTAAATTAGATGCTCAGGTTTCGCGGTTAGATGTGTTAGTTAATAACGCAGCGATGATGATGCCGCAAATGCCGTTATTAGAGATGGATGCTAAGCGTATCAACGCTATTTTAAGTTGTAATGTTACTGGCGCCTTTCTGTGCGCGCGCGAAGCAATAAAGCGTATGGACAAAGGCAGTATTGTCAATGTTTCATCGGGTGCTTCACGCACAGGCTCGCCAAATGAATATTTAGATTATGCCGCATCCAAAGGAGCGCTTGATACTTTCACGATTGGCCTTGCCAAAGAAGTGGCGAGTAAAGGTATTCGGGTAAACGCGGTAAGGCCAGGCCTTATTTATACCGATATGCACCGTGATGGCGGTGAAGTAAACCGAGTTGATAGGTTAAAATCTAAGTTGCCGCTAGGGCGTGGTGGTGAAGCAGAAGAGGTCGCCTCAGCGATTTACTTTTTGGCAAGTGAGCAAGCCTCATTCACAACAGGCAGTTTTATCGATGTATCAGGCGGGCTTTAAGTCGTTAAGTTAAAAAGCTTTACACACACGATTGCGGCCTTGCTGCTTTGCTTCATACAACGCTCTATCAGCATCAGCTACAATGCTCTCAAGTTTTTCAGCTCTTTGTGCTTGAGTAACTCCGAAACTTGCCGTCACCTTTAATGATTGACTATTTACGGTAAATAAATTTAACTCAATGTCTTTTCTAATTTTTTCAGCTAACTGGCTCGCAACCGATAGACTTGTGTTAGGCATAAAAATAATAAATTCTTCACCTCCCCAACGGCTAGCAACATCTTGCTCTCCTAAGTTGCTTCTGAGTATTTTTGCTACCTCTTTAATAACCTTATCTCCGGTATTATGACCATACAGATCATTAATGTTCTTAAAATGATCAATATCAACCATGATTAAAGCGAGGCTATTCTCTTTTTCGGTATGTTCTTCAAACCAGTGGTTTATTTTGTCTCTATTCGCTAGTTTTGTGAGTGGATCTATGTTTATTCTTGCCTCAATACTTTTACGTTGATAAGCAAATGCAGCATAAATAAACAATAATAAGAAAAACAAAATTGCAGCCAATTGAGCGCTGTGACTGAAAAATGCATAGTTAATTTCTGCTTGCCTTTTAGCCATAGGCGATATTAAAAAAACTCGCCAATCTAGCTGGGGCAAGTTGAATTGCGTAACAACATGATCATCCTGCTCTATTTGGATAATGATACTGCTCAAATTCTCCATGTTGGCCAGCTCTTGTGCCGCATTTTTGAACCAACTAAGTTCATTTAAGTTAACAATATCAGTAAACTGTGCTTGAAAGTCTCGATGAGATGAAAGCACCACCTCGTCAACGTTATTGACAAAAAGTAAGTCGTAGCCATGTGTAGCTTTATATTGTTGAAAAGCTTCCCAAAATGACTGAAGACTTTTACCTACACCTATAAAGCCTAAAAAGTCGCCTTGCTCAGAATAAACTTTGATATCTACGTATAAATGTACGTTCTCGCGGTTTCCTAAGATAGCAACGGTATCGCCTTGCATTGCTTTTACTTTTGGATACCACTCGATATTCTCTTTTTGTAAATCAATCGTTGTGCCATCAGAATTAAATTGCATTTGTTGTTGCTCACTTGCTACAAAAACGAGCATATTTAAATTTTCCTGAAGCTGTTCTAAGTGGTTTAGAATGGCGGCTTGGTCTAGTTCACTATCAGTAAGTAAGTTACTTAAGCTTCCTGTGCTCGCTAAGGCTTGAGCAGTATGAACAGGCTTGTAGAGTTCTTCGACAACCAATGAAAAAACAGGGGCAATAGACTGTTGTTGTAAGCGACTTTGTTCAGCCACTATATTACTTATAGTGAGATAAGATGCGTAACCAATGACGAAAATGATGCAAATTAAAATGCTATATAAGTTTCGTTGATGCCGTAAAATCGTTTTCACTGAAAGCCTTTCTAAAGTGGTGCTTATAAATTTGTGATTAGTTAAAAGACGATGTTGTGCAATTATAAGTCAAGTTCATTATAGCGAATATATTAAATACTGCTTTTTCAATATTTTTAGTAATGACTTCTAGCTAGAGTAATACGTTTAACCAAGCACTAAAGCTCACTACACTCAATACTGTTGAAAGCACGACGCTACTTGCCAGTGTCGCTTGGTGTTGCTTAATTTGATTGGCGATTAGATAAGCGTTGACCCCTAGAGGAGAGGCGCTTAAAAGTACTAACACGTTCAGTAATGATTGCTCTAGGTTGAATACGCTGCCTGCAAAAAAGTAGACCCCGCACGGTAACACTAAAAGCTTGATGATGGTTGCAATGAGTGATGCTTGTAAGTTGTCGGCCACTTTATAAAATGCAAGGTTTGCCCCTAATACAAATAACGCACAGGCAATGGCAGGTTTCGCAAGTAGACTCAGGCCATTTGCAAAATCATCAAAAAGTGTAAAGCCAAGTAGGTTAACAGCCAAGCCGCTACTGATGCTTAACACGACTGGATTGAGCAGCATGTTTTTAGCAAATGCTCGCCAAGAGAATGTTTGCTGCGATTTAGCGCTGAGCAAAAAGGTGAGGGTAAACAAAAGTGCGCTATGAAAAGTGATGATCATAAATACAATACCGACCATCTGTTGCCCAAGTGCTGCAATAATAATAGGCAAACCTACCAGTACCGTATTTGAGTAACTACTGCCAAGGGCAAATACAGCATGACGTGACGGCGCAGATTGCTTGCTAATGAGGTAGCGGTCAATAACATAGCCGAGAGCGTAAATGGCCAATACCGGGATGTAAAAACTCAAAAAGCCTGCAATAGATACACTATTTTGTAAATCGGCTTGGGCCATATTTAAAAATAGAAAAGCAGGCACGCTAATGTAAAAAGTAAACTTACTTAACCCTGCAATATGCTCTTTCGATAAAAACGTGCTTCGCGAGCTGATGTAACCACTTAACACGATAAAAATCAGTGGAAAGATAATCGAAAAAATATGCACTTTAGGCCTTATGACAAGAAGACGTTAGCGTCTGAACTCATCACTTTGTGGAAGATTAATTAAAATAAGTACAGCACCTTTACCACCAAATTCAAGAGGCGCTTGGTGCATAGCAATCACATCAGGGTGTTGAACTAAATATTGCGGTACCTTGTGTTTAAGTATGCGCTCACCAATGCCATGCACAACACAAGCGCAATAGTAATGCTGTTTTTTACACTCATGAATTAAACCTGCCAACTCATCTTTGGCTAATTCTTTATTTAAACCATGTAAATCAAGGGTTAACTCAGGTGGGTAATCTCCACGGCGAAGTTGCTTTGCTAAAAAGCTATCGTGACCTGGTTTGACATAACTTACGGTGCCATGAGTGTCGATGTCTGGTACATATTCATCAGAAAAGAAAAATTCTGCCTGATGTTGCTTTTTTTGCTGGGAAAATTGCTTCGCTTGTGACACTTTAGGCTTATTGGTGAATCGAATAGTGTCTTGTTTAAATGCTTTGGCACCACTGATACTCTGACGAAATAAGTCAATATCGTCAGTGCTAATGTGGTTGTTGGCGTGGGGATCTTTTTTCATGGCGGCAGTCTAAACAAAAAAACGCTAAAAATCGAGTAAAAACCAACTGAAAAGACGGTACAATACGCGTCAGAACAGACTTTGAAAGTTAAGGAACATACATGAACCATTTCCAGATAGAAGACGCAATTTTAGACGAGGCAATTGCAGAACTTTCAACGTTGCATGATTGGTTACGTTGGACAACCAGTCAATTTGCCAGCAGTGGTATTTTCTTTGGGCACGGCACAGATAATGCGTGGGATGAAGCAGTTAGCTTACTATTACCAGCATTAAGCTTGCCAATCGATGCGCCAAAAGAGCTTATGCATGCGCGTTTAACCAGCACCGAGAAAAACCGCTTAGCTGAACTTATTGCAGAACGTATTAATGATTGTACGCCAGTACCGTACCTGACCAACACCGCGTGGTTTGCAGGTATGCCGTTTTATGTTGATGAGCGCGTGTTAATTCCACGTTCGCCATTTGCAGAGTTAATTAATAATCGCTTTGCACCTTGGTTAGAAGAGCCAAGCTCAGTAATGCGCATACTTGATTTATGTACCGGCTCTGCATGTATCGCTATTGCACTTGCACAAGCATTTGAAGATGCGCAGGTCGATGCGGTTGATATTTCATATGAAGCGCTCGAAGTTGCTGATATTAATATTAGCGATTACATGCTGAATGATCGTGTACTGCCAATTCAGTCAGACGTGTTTAGTGGTGTCCCGGGTCAAAAATATGACCTGATCGTAGCTAACCCACCGTATGTTGATGCTGAAGATATGGCTGATTTACCACGTGAATTCCATCACGAGCCAGAGCTTGGTTTAGCATCGGGTCATGATGGTCTTGATGTTACTCGCACCATCTTAGCTGAAGCCGCAGAGCATCTAACTGATAACGGTTTGTTATTTGTCGAAGTTGGTAACTCTATGGTACATATGGAAGAGCTGTACCCGGGCGCTCCGTTTGAGTGGGTTGAATTTGAACAAGGTGGTCTTGGCGTGTTTGTGATCAGCAAACAGCAACTTGTTAACTATTTCGCAGATTAACAGCAGGTTTTAAAAGCCGAGCCTGAGGGCTCGGTCTCAGTAGTCATTAGGAATGAGGAAAATTAATGGCAGGTAATAGCATCGGGCAACTATTTAAAGTGTCCACCTTTGGTGAGAGCCACGGCGTTGCATTAGGCGGCGTTGTTGATGGCACACCCGCAGGTCTTGAAATTAGCGAGGCCGATTTACAAATTGATTTAGACCGTCGCAAGCCGGGGCAAAGTCGATATACAACACAGCGCCGCGAAAGTGACGAAGTAAAAATTCTTTCAGGTGTGTTCGAAGGTAAAACCACTGGTACTAGCATTGGTTTACTGATTGAAAACACCGATCAACGTTCAAAAGATTACGGCAAAATTGCCGATGTATTTCGCCCAGGTCATGGTGATTATACCTATTGGCATAAGTACGGTATCCGTGATTACCGAGGTGGTGGTCGCTCTTCTGCCCGTGAAACGGCGATTCGTGTAGCGGCGGGTGCAATTGCAAAAAAATACCTAAAACAATTTCACGATATTGAAGTGCGTGCTTGTTTGAGCCAGCTTGGGCCAATTAAAGCTGAAGATTACAACTGGGATGAAGTGGAAAACAATGCATTTTTCTTTCCAGACACCAGCAAGCTAGAAGCGCTTGATGAGTACATGCGCGACCTAAAAAAACAAGGTGATTCGGTAGGCGCTAAAGTTAAAGTGGTTGCTAAAAATGTGCCTGTTGGTCTTGGTGAGCCAGTATTTGATCGCCTTGATGCAGAGCTTGCACACTCATTAATGAGCATTAATGCGGTAAAAGGCGTTGAGATTGGTGATGGCTTTGATGTGGTTGAGCAAAAGGGCTCTGAACACCGTGATGAGTTAACTCCAGACGGGTTTACATCAAATCACGCGGGCGGTGTACTTGCAGGTATCTCGACAGGGCAAGATATCATTGCCTCTATCGCACTTAAGCCAACTTCAAGCATTACCATACCGGGTAATAGCATTAATACCAGCAACGAAGCGGTAGAGATGATCACTAAAGGACGTCATGATCCATGTGTAGGTATTCGTGCAATTCCTATTGCTGAGGCGATGATGGCGATTACTTTAATGGATCACTTATTGCGCCAACGTGGTCAAAATCCACATGTAAACCACGAACATGGACCAATAAAAGGTTCGATTTAAGCGCAGTCTTAAATAAAGAAAACGCAGTTAATGAGCGCGATGATTATCATCGCGCTTTTTTATGCCTGTTAGAATTTTAATAAGGGGAGTAGGCTGTGTTTGCTATCCGTCCACATTGCCAGCTCGCTATGTGGGTAGCGTTTAATAGGCGACAAATCACTGATAGATACACGATTTAAAAAAGCCTGATTATCAGTTAGCACCACCCAGTCTGAGCCTATGTCTGATGGGCTATGGCCTTGATAGCTAAACTTTAACATAGCCTTATTAAAGTGTTGGCTATGTGCCTGTAATACAGGCAGTAAGTCGATATGATTATTTGAAATATGCACAATCAATACGCCATTTTCATTGAGCCTTTGCCAATAAAGTGACATTGCTTCTTGGGTTAGTAAATGCGCAGGAATTACATCACTTGAAAATGCATCAATTATCAAGACATCAAATACTTCGTCCGCATTATTTTTTAGCGCAATACGACCATCCCCTAAGCTGACTGTGAGCTTAGCTTCACTGTTTTCTAAATATGAGAAATAGCGCTTTGCCATCTCGACCACAGCTGGGTTTAACTCAAAAAAGTGAATACTATCCTGTTGGTCTGCAAACCGCGCTAAAACGCCTGCACCCAAACCAATGACGCCAATGTTTAGTGCGCTGTGTTGCTTTAGTATGGCAAGTGATTTAGCGACACCAGTATGCTGATGGTAATAACTTTGCTCAAACTGTTGGTTTGGATTTAGTGGCTCTGAGCCATGAATCGTGGTGCCGTCAATTAAGCGCCTTTCTTTTATTAATTGTGTGTTTATATCTTTTACCGCTAAATAACCATAAAAGTTGCGGCTAGTAGCAACGTTATATTGGTTAAAGTTTACCGCTAAAAAACAATAGCATGCTAACCAAGTAACTGAGCTGGTTGCGAGAGTGAATTTGAGCTGGTTTGTCTTTGTTTTAGCTTTTATTTGGAAGTAAGACACAAAACTAAAAATAACCGCTAAAGTAAGTACATACTCGTCAATCTGAACAAATAGCAATGGGGCAATGAGCGTACTGAAAAGCGACCCTAACACACCGCCAAGGGCGATATAAAAATAAAAAACGGTAAATTGCTCGTTTTCAGGGGCTTTGTTTCTAAGCTCTCCATGACAAATCATGCAGCTTGTTATTAGAATCAGACTGTAAATTAAAAGCTGGGCTAGGGCATTGAATAAGCTGCCAAAATAAAACATCAGCAGACCTGCAAAAGCCGAAAATATAAACGCATATGCCCACACATTACGCTGATAATTTGCTTTGTTAGCAAACGTATAACTAAAAGTGAGCAAGTAAATTACAAGAGGTAACGACCAAAGTAATGGCATGGGTGGAATATTAGTGCTGATCATATGCGTGGTAGATACCAACATGGCTGAGCTTAAGGCACTTAATAACAGCCATTGACCTTTACCTTTTAAGAGCGTGATAGGCCTAGTTTGAATCGACGCTCTTGATAAATCGGGTGCTTTTTTTAGTAAAAATATTACTAGAAGTGCTAATAACAAGCAGTAGCTGATGAGTCCAAATAGCCAGTAAGTAGTTTGCTGCTCTAAAGAAAATAGTAATTCATAAACGAGTGGGTAGCTTATTAACGCCAGTAAAGAACCCAAGTTTGAGATGGAATACCAATGGTAAGGCACCTGTGCTGAAGCAGTTTGCACATACCATCTTTGTAAAAGAACGCTGGTAGCGCTCAGTAGAATAAATATTGGACCAATTTCTATAAATAAATTAACAAACACCGCAAGCGCAGGTGGCCAATTTGTGAGATTTGGGACTGCAAATTCTGTCACAACAATGAGTGTGGCAAAGGTGACTAAAACTATATGGGAGACTACCTGCAACTTAATATGAAAGCGAACCATGTTATGCGCATAGAAATAGCCAATAAGTAACATGACTTGATAAAACACTAAACTCGCTGACCAGATAGAGGCACCACCCCCAAATTGCGGTAGAAGTTGCTTTGAAAGCATCGGCTGAATTTGAAAAATTAAAAAAGCACTGATGAAAATAGTAAGCGTTGATAAATATTTATACATTATTTTTATTACCTATATTGAGATAGCAAAAACAATCTAATAGCCAGAGTAAAGTGACAATGGAGTAACCCTTGAGTTTCTCTTAAGAAAACCTTAATCTTTGATTCGTAAATATTTATTGGAGAAGTAAGTGGCGCGTTATCGAATCGGTAAATTTGCAATTGATGAGAGTCGATGTTTAATTTCATCGCAAGATTATGAGCAAATAGTCGAGCCAAAGGTCATGGATGTATTACATACTCTTTATTTAAATAAAGGTGAAGTTGTAAGCCAAGAAGTAATCTTTGCAAAAGTGTGGCCTAATGCTACCTACAACCCAAGTTCGGTTCAGCGCTGTATCGCATTGCTACGAAAAGCACTCCAAGAAGATGCTAAAAATCCACAGTTTATAATCACACACCCTAAGCGTGGTTATAGCCTTGAAAAAGCAACACAGGGGCAAAGCAAAAAACTAAAAGCGCAACATCTTAGGTTGCTGTTTGTTTTACTAGCAAGCCTTATCGCTATTGCGTGGCAACTAGTGCCTAAGCAACAAGATAATGCTCACTTTACTCAGTTGATGCCACTCACTTCGAGTGAACTAAATGAAGCAAATTTGTCACTTTCACATAGTGGTAAGTACCTCGCTTTTGTTAGAGGTAAGAAAGGAAGTCAGCAGATTTGGATTAAAGAGCTTGCGACAGAGCGAGAAGTGAGGCTGACTAAGGACGCAGCAAGCTATTATGCTTTGGGGTGGTCGACCTCAGATAATGCGATTGCGTTTGTGAAAAGCACAGAGCAGAAACAATATCTAAACACGATAAGCATTGATTTATCAAATTTTCAGCCATTAGAACAAGCGACGGTGAGTGTTCTTAATGACACCGTTGTAACCAGTCACCACATCGATTGGCATGCTGATAAGCTGCTCTATTACATAGAAAAAGATAAACTAAACAACGATACTCGACTCGTTTCACTTAACTTAGAATCTAAACAAAAGACACACTTATTAGTCGCTACACAGCAAGATTGGTTACTCGTTAATGCGTTATCGAAAGATGGCCGTAAAGTCGCAATGGGTATTGAAGCGGGGCAAAACAAATACCGTATTGATGTACTCGACCTTGCCAGTAAAAAAATACAAACTATTGCCATCATAGAAAACGGTATTCAAGGGTTAAGTTGGCACCCGAACAATCAAGCGCTATTGATTAGCCAACGAAATCAGCTTGTTAATCTAGAGCTTGATGGTGAGCTTCAGTTAATTTCATTTAATAATTATCAAATAATTCGTGATGCCCAGTACACGCCAGACTCTGAAGCTATTTTGATGGAGCTAGTGAATGTTGATGTAGATATTGTTAGCCAAACACGTGCTAACCCTGACACTCTAACCAAACTCGTTGATACCTCATCAATCGACTTTTTACCTGTATTTTCGCCAGACTCAACGAAATTTGTTTTTGAGTCTCATCGTTTTGGATTAAAACAATTGTTTTTATACGATAATGGCAAGCAAACGCGCATTTTTGCTAACCCTGATAATCATGAGTTATTTGGCATTGTTTGGAGCCTGGACGCACGGCAGGTTTACACCGCAAGTAAAGATACATTGTTCAAAATTGATTTAAGCAGTGGTACTTATGAAACAATTCCTCACGGCAATCATTCTTTCTATTTGAGACAAATGTATCACAATGAAGACGCGATTTTAGTTTCATATCGAGCAGAGGATGGACAGACATTTCACCCTGCAAAATTCGATTTAACAAGCCTAACTTTGACACCATTTACAGGCTCAGGGAAACGTTTAAGCTGCTATGGCATGGATTTAGATGAGCAAGACCAAATCTATTTTTCAAATAGCAACGAAGTGTTTCGAGTTAATAGCCGAGGAGATATTGAGACTGTTTGGCAGGCAGCTAACAATGATATTATTGGTATATCTGTAAGTAATCAGCAATTAGCGGTCACAATGGAGCATGCTGATACTATTAATTTCCAGCGTATTGATTTGGCAACCTCTGCAACAGAAAGTTGGCAATTAACTCAACCTAAGCAACATATGCTGATCAATAGTGCCCATGATTTAACAGAGTTTTTATACCTTACTGAGCCTAATAGAACTCGTAAGTTAGTAAAACTTCTATAGCTTGATATGTTTTTATGTCTTAATCAAATCTACAAGCTGCTTAAGCTGTTCATGACTGAGAGGGTTGTGGGCATGATTACCGTAAAGTAGGACGATATCAATAACAGGCAGTGTCGGAAGGGAGTTGTCGCTCAGCTCTTCCACACCTGATTGCATGCTTATTCGTGCCATACTGCCGATTGCTAGTCCCTGTTCAATCAAGCCATGTAACGCTCCCGCTGAGCCACAACAGGCAATAATATTAAAACGACGCTCGGTTTTTAATAGACCCTCAATACTGGCTTGGTGAAACTTACAGTCACGTTGAAACAAGGCGATAGGAAGTGGGGTTGACTCTTTAATCTCAAAAGCGGGGCTTTTCACCCACACGCCTTGGCTTGATTGTAATAAGTAGCCTTCTTCGCTGTCTGGCGAGCGAGTGGCAATTACCAAATCGAGCATACCTTGGTCTAGTTTGGCTCTAAGCTCAGTGCTTGGGGCGCAGCTTATTTGTAAATCCAGTGCATTAAACTGTTGATGTAAAGCATCAACAAGCTCTGGTAGTAAAGAGTGGGCATAGTCGTCAGGACAACCAATGCGCACACGTAAATTGCCAGTGCCAGCTTTTAATTGCTTAAAGGCTTCATCATGAAGCGCTATCAATTGCTTTGCATAGCTTGCTAGCTGGTGGCCTTGATGGGTTAGCACCAGTTGACGACCTTGCTTTTCAAATAGTGGACTTGCGAGGTCTTGTTCCAGCTTTTTCATTTGCATACTTACTGCAGATTGGGTTCTGCAAATTTGTGCTGCAGCGCGGGTGAAACTGCCTGTATCAACAAAGGCGCAAAAAGTCCTGAGGGCATCAATATCCATAATGTATCAGCATTTCTTATAGTTAACATAAAAACAATTGGCGAGTAATTACCCAATTGCTGTTTTATAGTGGGTCTAATCTAAACGTTAAAGGAAGCACAATGCAATTATTTATTGGCAATAAAAACTACTCAACTTGGTCATTGCGAGCGTGGTATTTACTGAGTAAATTCAATGTTTCTTTTACAGAACAACAATTAGTTCTAGATACGCCTGAGTTTTATGAAGCATTAAAAAGTAAGTTTCCCGTGCAAAAAGTGCCGGCCCTTATTGATGCTGAGTTAACTGTGTGGGACTCACTCGCTATATGTGAATATATCAATGATGCTTATCTAAATGGTGCTGCTTGGCCTAGTGAAATAGCCCAAAGAGCAAAAGCACGCAGTTTAGCTGCCGAGATGCACTCTGGTTTTGCTGCACTTCGTAATGAAATGCCAATGAATATTCGCGCTAACAGGCATGTTGAATTATCAGAGCAAGCTAAAAAAGATATTGCCCGTATCGATGAGATATTTTCGGCTCAACAGCAAAGGTATCCTAATGCATGGTTATTTGGTGAGTTCTCTATTGTTGATGCGATGTTTGCACCTGTGGTACTGCGCTTTAAAACGTATCAGGTTACGCTTTCGCGTGCTGCACAAGCTTATTGTCAGCATGTATTTGCGTGTCCAGTCATGCAAACCTGGATTCGAGAAGCGTTAAAAGAAACCGATATAGTCAAGTCTGATGAGGCCGGCGAGAATGCTTGGTAAAAAAATAAAGAGTATTTTATTAATACTTTGTAACCAATCCCTGCTTTTTAATGGCTAATTTGAGGTATTTCTATACAAAATGACTAGTTTAATTAATGAGCTATCATTCTATAATAGGGGAATAGCTCTTTATTTGAACATTCCTCTGTTACTCATTTCATTAGGCACGTATTTATGGGCGCATTTGCTGCAAAGTTATTAAACAAAGATCTGACAATAAAGCGCTTTGCTTGCCAGTTTAATTCATTGCAGGTCGAGCAAATATTTTTACAAAGCAAATTTAAACAGGATAAAAAAATTGCCCAATTCTTGTGTTGCACCATCGCGCTTCTCACTATTTTTATAACCTTTTTTGATAAAATGATCATCCAATCATTTTTTTGGCCAAATATTGCTTTGACTGGTCGTAGCATTATTGTCTCAGTTTGTATCTTTAGTGCTGTTGTTCTTGCTTACATTCAAACTCTAAGGCAGTTTAAGCTTGCAATTTCTTTGTTTATGGTTTTTTTATCAATCAGCATGCAATCAATGGCTTATACTTTTGACCGCGCCTATGTTTTACATCTGTTTTTTGACGTCATTATTCTTATTACGTTTTACTTTTCGGCGTTACTGCCTTTCAAATTGTCGGCATTTTTCGGGTGGGCTTACAGCTTAATAGCTTTATCTGTGATCTTTTTTACAAAAGAAATTAATAGCCATACCTCGTATATGGTTATTTTGGCACATGTTGCAGCGAACTTAACGGGTATGATTATGTCAGCCCATCAGCACCTAATGCGCCGCGAACTTTTTGTTCGAAATACGCAACTAGGTCAATTAGCGCAAGAAATGCAGAGCCAAGCATTTAAAGATGCACTGACTCAATTACCGAATAGAAGAGCTTTTGATAATAGTTATGAAGACTATCAACGGATAACTAAGCAACAGCAGCAAAAAATGAAGCAAGTGTGCGTTATTTTGGCTGATATAGATTATTTTAAACAGGTCAATGATAACCATGGTCATGAAGTTGGCGATGGTATACTTGAGCTTTTTTCTACTTTCTTAACTCAGTCATTACGCACTTCCGACGATGTTTATCGTTTTGGTGGTGAAGAGTTTGTTATTGTTTTACCGCTTTGTTCGGTGTCTGATGCTGCAAAAATAATCGAAAATATGATCACCAAGCTTAATACTGAACCATTTGAAGTTGGAGAGCTTTCATTATTAATTAGAGCTAGCTTTGGTTTAACAGTAATGCGAGAGGAGCAGCAAAAATCAGTGATAGCTAGAGCTGATGCTGCACTCTACGAAGCAAAAGGTAGTGGTAGAAATCAGTTAGTAGTAAAAATTTAACGAGTCTAGATTATTTGGTTTATGTGTAAGTTTAGCAAAATGTATTAGATTTATTTATATCTGGATAATTACTTAGAGCTAGCAGGGAGTCGCACATTGTTTTCACAGAATGAAAGAAGATTTAAAATTTCAATACGCGTAAGTGTGTTATTAATATTTGCACTAGCGAGCTTGCTAACTGGAATCGTGGCGATCAGTCTGCACTATTATTTCAGTGAAAAATTAATCCTTCAAACCAAAACCGAACAATTCAAATCAACCAGCCAACAAATAGCTGACCACATCACTCGAATTAATCAGCGGGTAGATAATACATTAAGTGTTATGATCCACGATAACAGACTGTTTTCAGGGAACTTTGATGAAAATAATTCTTTGCGAAATATTCTAATAGAAGTATTAAACAAACACCCAGACTTTCATTCATTATTGTTAGGGTATGCTAATGGTGACTTCATCGAAGTTGTGAATTTACGTGGTCATGCTCAATTACCTAAACCTAACGATCTTAGAGCTGAAGATAGATGGCTTATTTTTAAGGTGTTAGGGCAGGGTGAGTCTCGTCATCAAACTACATATTATTTAGATGAAAACCTATCATTAAATAGGAAATACAAACAAACTCCAGATTACGACCCTCGAAAGCGGTTATGGTTTAACGATGCAAAAGTTGGCACAGTTACCAAAACTCAACAGTATATTTTTAATCTACTAAAGATACCTGGTTATACGTACACAATAAAATCTGAACAAACGGGAGGAGTGCTTGCTATTGATGTTGCAAGTTCTAGCTTGAGTGCATTTTTAATTAAACAACAGCAAAAAATGCAGTTTCTAGTTTCTTCCGAAATGTACGTTTATCGTGGAGATGGTGAAATAATCGCTAAAAGTAAAACACAAGGTCATCATCACTCGTTTGATGACTTATCCAAGATAATCAAAACAAATGAGCAAACCATAGGACTCGCTAATGGACAACATCAATTTGGCAAAATGCTAAGTGTGAATGAGGATGGTGTTGAGAAATATATGTTTGTATTGCAACTGCCACTCAGTAGTGAAATGCAATCTGATGAAATTGATTATTTTGCGGTTCTTGTGGCTAAAAACGATGTATTAGCAATTATTAAAGAAAAGATTCAGATCTCAATATTAGTTACAGGGTTATGTTTGCTCTTGCTTCTGCCCGTCTCTTGGTTTTTTGCCTCTTCAATCGTTAACCCAATACTTAAACTAGTGGGTGAGAATAAAAAAATTCAACAGCGTGACTACAATGAGGTTTCAACGCTTTCGAGCCATATTCTAGAAATTCATTATTTAGCTAGTTCGATGGTTGATATGAGTCGCTCGATTGAGCAACATGAAAACTCACAAAAAGCGTTGATGGAGTCGTTTGTAGAGCTTATAGCGCAAGCCATTGATGATAAATCGCCATATACGGCAGGGCATTGTGAGCGGGTGCCTGAGTTGGGTATTTGGCTTGCTGATGCAGCATCAGGTTCAACAGATGAGGCGTTTTCTGAGTTCAGTTTTAAAACCCCGGATGAGCGACGAGAATTCCGCTTAGCAGCGTGGCTACATGACTGCGGTAAAATCACTACACCAGAGCATATTGTTGATAAAGGCACTAAGCTCGAAACCATTTATAACCGTATTCATGAGGTGCGCACCCGATTTGAAGTGCTACTACGTGATGCAAAAATTACCTACTATGAGCAACTATTAGCCCATCCAGAGCAGCAATCTGTGCTTAAACAAAAGCTTGAGCAACAAACAGAGAAGTTACACGCAGACTTTAGCTTCATTGCCGCCTGTAATGTTGGTGGTGAGTTTATGGATGAAGCGCAGTTGTCTCGTTTACATGAGGTTGCTAGTATCAAGTGGCAGCGTCATTTTGACGCAAGTTTAGGTTTATCGCCCCTTGAAGAAATGCGTATGGCTGATTTGAAAAATCAGCATTTACCTGTTGAAGAGTCACTCCTGAGCGATAAGCCAAGTGATTTAATTCCACACGAAAAAGCCGTTGAGTACCCAGAAAGTTTAGGCATTAACATGGCAATTCCTGAGTATAAATATAACCTTGGTGAAGTGTATAACTTATCTGTGGCACGAGGCACGTTAACAGCGGAAGACCGATTTAAGATCAATGAGCATGTGATCAGCACCATTCGTATGCTAGGTAGTGTGCCATTCCCGAAAGAATTAGCTAAAGTTCCGCGCTATGCTTCTACTCATCACGAAACTTTAAAAGGGACAGGCTATCCGCGAAAATTAACCGCTGAGCAGTTATCAATACCCGAACGTGTGTTAGTACTTGCTGATATCTTCGAAGCATTAACCGCGGCCGATAGGCCTTATAAAAAAGCCAAGCCACTCAGTGTTGCCATTGATATTTTAGCCAAGATGGTAGCCGATCAGCATGTTGATGAAGATGTATTCAAATTATTCTTAACATCAGGTATTTACCTAAAGTATGCAAAACGCTATTTAAACCCAGAGCAAATCGATGATGTTGATATCGCAAAATACCTGTAACTGAGGGCGGTTGCTTTTACTTTGGAGTGAAAAGTCCGTACAATTCGCCTCGTTTTTAGTGACGCTTTTAACGAGATGAATTCAAGCCGTATGCATCAGATTGCTGACTTAATCGCTATTTTTGAAAACACCTTTTATCAAAGCCATAACACGCGTTTGATAAAGGGTGATGATGAACCTATTTACCTGCCTGCTGATGAGCAAACGCCTTATCACCAAATTGTGTTTGCCCACGGCTTTTATGCCAGCGCCTTACACGAAATTGCCCATTGGCTGGTGGCTGGTGAGGCACGTCGGTTAAAAGAAGATTATGGCTATTGGTATTGCCCAGATGGTCGTGATAAGCACCAGCAAGCTGAATTTGAAGCAGTTGAAGTAAAGCCCCAAGCTATTGAATGGGCGCTCAGTACTGCAGCAGGTTTCGATTTTAATGTATCGGTTGATAATTTAAATGGCGAGCAAACCTGCCGATTCGATTTTCAAGCGCGCGTTCACCAGCAAGTGTTGAGCTTTTTAGCATCTGGTTTTAACCAGCGCACGACAGCACTGCTTAAAGCATTGAGTGATTTCTATAAAACCCCATGGCCACTAACGGCTGCACAGTTTACGTGGCAGCGCGATTTTCATGGCAACCCAGGAGCTTTATCTGATGCAGTTTAAATTAGGCTTGATTGTAAATCCGGTTGCCGGCTTAGGTGGCAGTGTCGCACTAAAGGGCAGTGATGGCGCAGATACCGCCGCAAAAGCAATGCAACTTGGTGCTGAGCCAAAAGCAAACTTACGCACCCGCGCGGCACTTGAAGTGCTGCTTGCCCATCAAGATGATTTAACCATTTACACTGTAAACGGTGAAATGGGCGAGCAAACGGCAAAGCAGCTAGGCTTTCAAAGCCACGTTATTTACCAAACAAACGATATCACCACCCCAGATGACACAGAGCAGGCAGCCAAGCTGTTAGTTGAGCAAGGTGTCGACCTAATTTTATTTGCAGGTGGCGATGGTACTGCCCGCAATGTTTGTCATGCGGTTGGCGATAGCACTCCTGTATTAGGTATTCCTGCAGGCTGCAAAATTCATTCTGGGGTTTATGCTATTACCCCAAAAGCAGCTGGGCGTGTTGTTGAGATGCTGGTTAAAGGTGAACTTGTAAGCCTTGGCGATGCTGATGTGATGGATATCGACGAAGAGGCATTTCGCGAGGGCACGGTAAAAGCTAAGCGCTATGGTGAAATGCAAGTGCCTAGTGAAGTACGTTATGTACAGGCAGTTAAAAATGGCGGTAAAGAAACCGATGAATTAGTGCTTGCCGATATAGCTGCCTATGTTGTTAGTGAAATGGATGAAGACTGCTTATATGTGATGGGCAGTGGTTCTACAGTCGCGGCAATTATGGAAGAAATGGGTCTTGAAAATACCTTGCTGGGTGTAGACTTAGTGGCAGATCAAGAGCTTATCGCGCAGGATTTAACTGCTCAGCAATTACTTGAGCTCACACAAGGTAAAGAAACCAAATTGGTGATCACTCTAATTGGTGGCCAAGGCCATATCTTTGGCCGAGGTAATCAGCAATTAAGCCCTGCACTTATTCGTGCTATTGGCCGCGACAACATTATTGTGGTGGCTACTAAAACTAAATTACAGGCCTTGAATGGCCGACCACTGATTGCCGATACGGGTGACAGTGAGTTAGACGATGAATTAAGTGGTTATATTCGCGTAACCACCGGTTTCAATGACCATATTATGTATGCAGTGGGTCATCAAGATGGGCTGCACCCAGAGGAGAAGTAACAATGAGTTTAGTAAGTTATATTGATGCAGCGCAGCAATATTTTGATGATTTAGTCGATAAAGCAACTGACGACGAGCTATTTGCTGGTGGCTATTTACGTGGTCACTTTGACTTAGCTGTAGGCTATGCACAAGTAGAAGAATTAAACTTATCGATTGATGAGTTAAATAATCAAGTTGAATCTAGCCTAGTTAAAGCTTATCGCAACGGTGAGTTAAACGAAGAAGATAAAGAGCTTGTTGTGCGCCTGTGGGATGAAGTGAAAGCACTTGCAGCCTAATCTAATTAAATAAAATTCTGTAAAGCGACCTGTGTCGCTTTTTTTACATAATCACTTTACCTTTATCAGGTAATCCCATTAACTTAAAATTTACCTTATTAGTTAGATACGTTAAGGTTAACGAGATATTTTTCTAGGGAATTTGAAAATGAATAACAATAATGATGTGCAGGCACCAAGTGGTGCAATCGCACGTTTTCTAAATACCATTGAGAGGGTGGGTAACAAGCTACCTGATCCAGCGATTATCTTTTTAGTCGCAATGCTACTTATTTGGTTTTTATCTTGGCTTTTCTCGGGCACTACATTTGATGCAATCGATCCGCGCACTGGCGAAGCCATCGTTGTAAATAACCTATTAGCAGGGGACTCCCTTGCCACCTTCTTATCTTCGATGGTGAAAACCTTCACTGGCTTTGCGCCGCTTGGTGTAGTGCTGGTTGCTATGTTAGGTGTTGGTGTTGCTGAGCATTCTGGCTTTATCAATACCGGCCTTAAATTAATGTTAAAAGTAACGCCTAAGCAGCTTTTAACACCGTCTATTATTTTAGTGGCGATTGTCAGCCATACCGCAACTGATGCCGGTTACGTACTAGTTATCCCTCTTGCTGGAGTTATCTTCTATGCGATGGGGCGTCATCCGCTTGCTGGTATTGCAGCAGCGTTTGCTGGGGTAAGTGGTGGCTTTAGCGCAAACTTTATTCCATCAGGGATTGATCCGTTACTGCAAAGCTTTACCCAAAGTGCCGCGCAAATTATTGACCCAGATATGGCGATTAACCCGCTTAATAACTGGTTTTTCACCTCAGCTTCGAGCCTGTTTATTATCTTATTAGGCTGGTATATCACAGATAAAATCATCGAGCCGCGTTTACAAAATACGCCACTTGATGGTGATACAGAAGACCTACCTGCCTTTGATGAAGCACGCAGTGATGAAAAACGTGCGTTCTATATTGCAAGCACAGTGATGATTGCAGGCCTTGCGCTACTATGGTTTGTCTCAGCGCCAGCCGACTCTGCAATGCGAAGCAGTGATGGCTCATTAACTAATTTCCGTTCACCGTTAATGCAATCAATTGTGCCACTTATCTTCTTACTGTTTTGGATCCCAGGTGCCGTCTACGGTTTTGCCGTGGGTACCTTCAAAAGCTCTAAAGATATGATCGATGCAATGAGCAAAGCGATGAGCGGTATGGCTTACTATATTGTTATGGCGTTCTTCTGTGCGTTATTTATTGCTGCATTTAGTAAATCAAACCTAGGTGCATTACTTGCAATTGAAGGGGCGCAACTATTAAAAGCAATGGCTCTGCCAAGTTCAGTCACTGTGGTCGGTATTATCTTCTTAACGGCGTTCGTGAATCTATTTGTTGGCTCAAGCTCGGCAAAATGGGCGCTATTAGGGCCAATCTTTGTACCCATGCTGATGCAACTGGGTATTTCACCTGATTTAACGCAAGCTGCGTACCGTGTAGGTGACTCAAGCTCGAATATCATCACGCCACTAATGCCATACTTCCCACTGGTTGTTGTGTACTGCCAAAAGTATGTTAAAGGCACCGGTATCGGCACCTTAATCGCGATGATGTTACCGTACTCAATCGCCTTCTTAATCGGTTGGAGTATCTTCTTACTCGCGTACTGGGGCTTAGGCATTCCACTAGGTCTTCAATCAAGCTACGCATACCCAGCCATTGGCTCATAATGACAAAGCCTCAGCCATCCAGCGTGAGGCTTTAAAAACTGAAGTCTGATAGCTTTACTACAGACACAAAAAAACCTTGTCACTCTCATGACAAGGTTTTTTATTGCTTAAAGCTTACAGCTTCAATTAGTTCGCAGTGAAGCTCACTGGACGACGCTCTTTACGAGGGCCACCACGTTTTTCGCCACGATCTTTGAAGTTACGCTTCTTATCACCACGATCACCGCTTGGGCGCTCAGAGCGAGGAGCCGCAGGACCTTGGTCTTGCGTTAGCGTCATGTTCATCGGACGTTTACAGATAAATACCTTTTGGAAGTGATCAAGCACATCTTTTGGCATGTTCTGTGGTAACTGTACCGTACTGTGATTGTCATGTAAGCGAATATCACCAATGAACTTACTTGAGATATCAGCTTCGTTAGCAATCGCACCAACGATATTTTTAACTTGTACACCGTGCTCACGACCTACTTCGATACGGTAAGTATCCATAGGGCCCATGTTACGGCTGTTGCGCTCACGCGGCTCACGAGGTTTACGCTCGCGTCCTTGGCGGTCGCCACGATCACCACGTTCATTGCGACGACGCTCGTTGCGTTCGCCACGCGGTTGAACTTTAACTTCTTCAACCTTGATTGGTGATTGTTGCTGCGCTAAACAAAGTAATGCACCTGCTAAGTCTTCAGCACTTAATTCAAGTTTTTCTGCCATATCAGCAGCAACTTGATTAAAGAAAGTGATGTCTTTGTTTTCAAGCGCAATCGTAAGTTTGTCTTGAAGCGCTTTAATACGCTTTTCTTCAACAACTTTAGCTGTTGGTAAGTCAACTTGTGCGATATCAGATTTCGTATGACGAATGATATTTTTAAGTAAATAACGCTCGTTATGTTTTACGAAAAGAATCGCTTTACCTTGACGACCCGCACGACCAGTACGGCCAATACGGTGAACGTAGGCTTCTGAATCTTGTGGAATATCGTAGTTAATTACTAAGCTTAAACGGTCTACATCAAGACCACGTGCAGCAACGTCTGTTGCAATAACGATATCAACTAAGCCGTTTTTCAGACGATCTACTGTGCGTTCACGTGCTTGTTGGTTCATGTCACCATTAAGTGGTGCCGCAGAGAAACCTTCGCGCTCAAGTAATTCAGCTAACTGTACCGTGTCGTTACGTGTACGTACGAAAACAATTGCACCATCGTATTGTTCTGCTTCTAAGAAGCGAACGATAGCTTTGTTTTTGTGTACGTGAGCATTCCAAAATACTTGCTCAACCGTTGATACAGTTGAGTTACGCGCAGAGATATGAACTTGCTCAGGCTCATTCATGTACTTGCTGCTGATATTTTGAATTTGCTTAGGCATGGTCGCAGAGAAAAGACATGTTTGCTTTTCACGTGGCGTTTTCTCCATGATGCTTTCTACATCATCAATGAAGCCCATGCGTAACATTTCGTCTGCTTCATCAAGAACAAGTGCTTGTAAGCTCTCAAACTTGATTGTGCCACGGTTAATGTGGTCAATTAAGCGACCTGGCGTTGCAACAATGATTTGCGCGCCACGACGAAGTGCACTTAGTTGGATGCTATAGCTTTGGCCACCATAAAGGGCTAAAACTTCAACACCACGAGTATGCTTAGCATATTGTTCGAATGCCTCAGCTACTTGGATCGCAAGTTCACGCGTAGGCGTTAAAACAAGGATCTGTGGCTGCTTCACAGACGGGTCAATATTATTTAGTAACGGCAGTGCAAATGCTGCTGTTTTACCTGTACCCGTTTGCGCTAGTCCCAGTACGTCCTTTCTTTCTAGCAATAACGGTATACATTGAGCTTGGATTTCAGATGGAGTCTTGTAACCCAACTCTTCAACTGCTTTAAGGATTGCAGGAGAAAGATTTAGAGATTCAAACGTGACTGGTTCTGACATTAATACGCCTCAACGAATTTAAAGAGGCGCGCATTGTATAGGAAATACAAGGCAATTGCTTGTATAAATTACAACTAATTTGTATGTGGTTGATGTTGGTCATAATTTAATCAGTTTAAAATTACCAAAATCAACCACGTTTACAATTTATTGATATAACCCTAAATTTTCTTTAGCGTATGCTTCGAATTCAGTAAAGCCACCAATGTGGGCTTGGTCAATAAAAATCTGTGGTACGGTTGGGCAAGGTTTGCCTGCAGACTGTTCTAAATCTGCTTTGCTGATGCCTTCTTTAATGATGTCGATATAACGGTATTTAAAATCGTCACGCTCATTTGCTAGTTTTTCAGCAACGTCTTTTGCACGAACACAGTATGGGCAGCCTTCACGGCCAAAAATTACAGTTAACATATCGCTCTCCTCGATGGTTTATCTGGTTATCATCTTAACGAATTAAATGAATAAAAACAGCGCATAAAATCGATTGCACTATTCTGTTTTTTCTCATTATTAGCGATTGAGCTAATCTAGAGTTCGCATTCTAAGGCCAAGTTCTGTTGAGTAACCCATAGAATGCGCAGTAATGGCCAACTGTTCATTAATAACATAATAAGTTGGGTAGGCACTGATTTTATAATCTTGACCTGTACTTTTACTGCCAAGTAGCACCGGCATTGTTAATTCGAGTGAATCAGTAAATTGTTTTACTTCAGTAATGTTTTGGTAATCAAGGGCAATTGCTATGGCATTTAACTTACCTTGCTGATGAGCCTTTTCTAAATTTGGCATACTGTAACGACAAATTGAGCACCAAGGCGCAAAGAAATACACCACTGTTTGCTTTCCTTGTAATTGTGCAATGGTCATCCGCTCTGTTGGGTCTTTTAGCGTGGCTAAATTAAAATAGGGGGCAGGAGTTTTATCAGTTGAGAGTAAATTACGTTGCTGAAATGCGGTCGCGGCATACACAACGACTGCCATTAACACGACATTTTTTAGCACACTGATAAATTTTTTTAAAAAAGTTGGATTTTTTTTCATTGTTATTTTGTACGTTGTTAGCCCTTTAAAATCAACTTATTCAGACCTGTTTGAGGGGGTTAAAATTTCAATTAACTTAAAAAAATTGCAATTTTTTTTTGCTAAAAATCTTGAAAAGATTTTACCCGCCCATAAATAGTTTAGTGAGGACGCCTGATGGGTCCCAAACAAACTAAAGTAATTGAAATATATAGTATTAATTTAACTTTGTTAGCACTGGTTCAATAGAAGAGTACTAACAAAATATCGCTTAAATATGAGGATATAATTATGCGTACAGTAGACTTATCACCACTTTATCGTTCATTCATCGGTTTCGATCATTTAGCATCATTAATGGATGCGGCAGCTCGCACAGACAAGCAGCCAAGTTTTCCTCCGTACAACATCGAAGCACTCGATAAAGACAAATATCGTATCACTATGGCTGTAGCAGGTTTTAGTGACAGTGAATTGACCATCGAGTCAGAAAACAACACATTGAAAGTCAGCGGTACTAAAGCTGATAAACAAGATAATGCTGAACGTAAGTTCATTCACCAAGGCATTGCAGAGCGTAACTTTGAGCGTAAGTTCCAATTAGGTGACCACGTTAAAGTGCTTGGCGCTGACCTTGAAAATGGCTTACTAAGTATCGATTTAGAGCGTGAAATTCCAGAAGCTTTAAAACCACGTAAAATTGAAATCGGTAATGGTAAATTACTCGAAAACAAGTAATTACCAACAGCATTGTTTCCCCTAGTTAGTTTTGCCGCCTCATTTGAGGCGGCTTTTTTCGTTATGTTTAGCAACTAATTCCGCTTGCATCGTCTTTAAAGCCGCAATTTTATCTTCGGCTTCATTAAGCTTATCTTCTGACAATCCCGCTTGCTTACCACGTTCTAAAAGGGATTCGAGAGTAGCAATTTTACTTTCTGCGGCATCAATAAAGCGAAGTTCTAATTCAGTTTGTTGTGTTTGATGGTATGCCTGATACGCTTTATGGTCATTAAGATCACCTGTAAACCGCTTCGTCTGCTGGGGCTGCTTTGCAATGGGTGGAAAGTAATCGGGGGTTGTGATTGCCGCATTTGTATCGGCCTCATCGATTGTTTCACTGGCAATTAAAGTTGGCTTTACGTGCATACTGGTCATTGCTTGTTGATTACGAACATCTTTTTTCTCAACCTCAACGGACACCAGTGCTTTTTCAGCAGGCACTAAAGCAATATGTTTTGATTGCACATGCATAATAACCGCAGCACTAAAAAGTACACAAAGTGCTAAAGCTAGCCATTTCATAACTTAATCCCATGCGCTTTTTGCCACGCCAACCAACTCTGTTGGTAGTTAATTATGGCTTTTTCAACTGCGATGGCCTTTTTGGCTTGATAGCGTACTGTTTCGTCATTTGCGTCAAAGTAGCCAAACGCATGATCATAGCTCATTACTACCACCCAAAAACCATTCGGTGAGCGTATTACCTCACTTAACTGTTGAGGCTTTTGTGTGAATGCTAATTGTACTGCCCAATTTCGTTTATGCTCTCGGGTTAAGTAGTTATTATATTGAGCGTAAATATCGGGCTGATTTAATTGCTTTAGTGCGTGTTGTATTGAGCTTGTTTCAGCTTGCTTTTTAAATGCTAAAGCCGCTTCTCTATCGGTAAATTCGCCGCCATGGGCCTTAACCGATTTTAGATAATGAAATCTTTCTTTGTGTTGTTGGTAATATTGCTGGATTTCAGCGTCAGTAACCTTGTTCTCTAAGCGAGTTAACACAGGGCTCTCTACATGCATAATACCTTTTACCCCTAACCAGCTTTGAATCGAAGGCCTTAGGATATCGCCCTTGGCTATAGAATAAAGATGGGGAAGCGAAATTTGCTGTGTTTGTATGACCGCATCAGCTTGCTTTAAATGCAAAAGAAATTGTCGATGTTTTAAAACTTCGGTTTTGAACAGTTCGCTATCTCCTTGATGCAAACGAAAGCGAGTCTGCATAGAAAGAGGTGCAATAAATTCGTACAGCGTCATTGGGTTTTCAAACAAATCGAGTTTAATATCATTGAACTGTTTGATTTGGGCATCACTGTACTGACCATCCAGAGGATATAGCCCTAAGTTGGTTTTCAGCCAGTGTTTATCAAATGGTTCAAGCCCAGTTGTAGCTGGTTTACCGGTGAGATTTAACTGATGAATAAACAGATTATCTAAGTAGCGCATTACATGGTAATGAGTTGAAAAGCCTACACTCGCTTGGCGCTCTACAAGCTCAGGCATGTTTTTCTGTGCGTACTTAAGTAAAAATTGATTTTCGTAAAGGCGTTCACGTGTTTGCTGTTTGCTAATATCTGGGCTTTGTTCTTTGTAGACCTGCCACATGAGATCAATTTCAGATTCTGTGTATTGATTAAACGCAGCAACTGCTAGGTTGCTAAAAAGCAAACCTAGCAGTGCTGTCAAAATGTAAAGCCCACGCATTATCGAGCAACCATGGCATGATTAAGTAGGTGAACCACCATTGCAATCGCATGGGGAACCACTTGTTTTGCAGTATCGAGTCGGTCGTAATGATCTTTTGAATTTAACACGATCCCACCTTGTGCATACGAAAATGCACCGCCTTGAGTTAACAAAGGGCGTACATCAGTTGATTGTGTATCTAATGCAGCAAAGGTTGCCATGGCTTGTGAAACGAGTGCTGGATCGTTGAGGTTTTCTTGGTCGTAGTAGTCATTCACCCAACTTTCCCAGCTTGAGTGATTTAGATCGGAGGTTGTCCAAGTATGATGAGGTTGGAGTAAATCGGTGGTGTGAAATACAAAACCTAAAATCTGTGGATTACCGCTTTGTAAGTAACTTTGATACCAGTATTGCCCTAAGTTATCGATAGGTTGGAATGGCATTTCCTCAAAGTCATCATACATGCTGTAACTTGATTGGCTATCTATACGGTAATGGGCTTCAGTAACGCCATAGCTATTATATTTTGAAGAGTCAGCATTGAACCAGCCTGTTTCACCACCTTTACCATCATCAAGGTAATCACCTTTGAGCCACGTTGCGGCAAGATTATCAACAGCTCCCCATACTGTTAGTTTTTGATAGTTGTAGCCGCCAAAGTCGTTGCCATGTTGATCAGCACCTTGGGTGTGATTTTGAAAGTGCCAATAACTGGTGTATTTCACAATACTTTCTGCAGCACCCCAAACTGGTGCTTGTACGCAAGAACCTGTAATAGCACCACAAAAAAACGTGTCCTCAAAATCATCGACGTCATAGGCTGCTTGCCCAAGTAGCTCGCCAAGCTGAGCGACAGTCATATTATTTTGCTGAGCATAGCTGACTAACGCAGCGTATTGTGTTGTGCTTGGGTGTTGTTGCATGTAGTTAACGGCATCAATCACGATACGTTTGTGGGTTTCTTGACTAAACGCATGTACGTTACTGCTGCATGCAACTAAAAACGCTGCGCTAATAAGTGTTTTTTTCATTGTGTCCTCAAAGTGTTATTTAATATGCAGCGCTATTAAAAAAGAGCGTGGTTACACTAGAGTGACAAAATAATTAAACATTTAATTAACAAGTTTACCCAATATGGTACTTTGTCATTACAGTTTTTCTAAATTATCCAAGCACCAATTAGCACGTTTAAGAGTTGCTTGCTGAACAGATTCATCTTGCTTATACCAGTTGTTATAAATCATACCGATACGAGGGTTTTGTGATAGCTGCTGTTCATGTTCTAACATAAAATGCCAATATAGGCTGTTGAATGGGCAAGCATCCTCAGTGGTTTTTTCTTTAATGTTGTAGCTACAGTGTTTGCAATAATCACTCATTTTGTTGATGTAATTTCCACTGGCAGCATAAGGTTTAGTGGCAATTAATCCCCCGTCAGCAAATTGGCTCATTCCCCGAGTGTTGGGCATTTCTACCCATTCTATGGCATCGATATAAATACCTAAATACCATTCATCTACTTCACTAGGCTTAATAGCGGTTAATAAGCAAAAGTTACCCGTGATCATCAAACGTTGTATGTGGTGTGCATAAGCCGTTTGCAGGCTTTGTGTAATGGCATGGTGCATACAATTCATGTTTGTTTTTCCGTGCCAAAAATAGTCGGGTAGGGCACGCTTTGCATTTAAGGCATTTTTGCTGGCGTAATCAGGCATATTTTGCCAATAAATACCACGTACATACTCGCGCCAACCGAGAATTTGCCGAATAAAACCTTCAACTTGAGCAATATCAATAGGTTGCTTATCAAAGCTAGTTAACACTTGTTCGATGACCTGCATCGGGTGCAGCATTTTCGTATTAAGAGCAAACGATAAACGGCTGTGATACAAAGACCATTGGTACTGGGACTGGCATGTCATGGCATCTTGAAACTGACCAAAATGCACCAGTAAATGGTCGCAAAAAAAATCAAGTAACTGCTTTGCTTCAGCGCGCGTGGTTGGCCAAATTAAGGTATCGCTGCACTCACCAAAGGTATTTATTTTGTGCTTTTCTATCCGTTTAAGGATGTGGCTAACATCGTGACCGAAGCACAAAGGTTCGGGAATTTCTTTAAGATCGCTTGGTTTTAACTTGTTTCTATTTTGCTGATCAAAATTCCATTTGCCTCCACGAGGTTGGTTATCATCGTCCATTAAAATATTAAAACGTTTGCGCATAGCACGATAAAAAAACTCCATTTTTACCGGTTTATTTGGCTTAAAGTGCTGGTCAATATCGTTAAAAGGTAACAAGAAGTGTTCCGAATCAACTGCATTGACATTAAATTCGCTCTGCTGTGAAAAATCAGCAAGTTGCTTTTTAAGGCGGTATTCGTCTGGATATTGATACTCAATATTTTGGCATTGATACTGCTTCGCTAAGCGGGTGAGCAATTCAGGTAGCGTGGCATCATCTTCTGTATTATCAAGTGTTAAATGCAGGCAGTTCAAGTTGGCATTTTTGAGTGCTGTAGCAAAGTTTTCCATTGCAGCAAAAAAAGCGGTCACTTTTTGCAAATGATGCTTTACATAGTCTGTTTCTTGTTTCAATTCGGCAATCACGTACAGCGTGTCTGGTTGTGATTTATTTTTAAACCAGCTATGACTTGCATTAAGTTGATCGCCAAAGATAAATCTCAGGGTGGCATATTGCACTTCTAAAAACCTTAGTGGATCATAATTGAATTAACTACGAAACAAACTAGGAGATAGATCGATAAAGTTAGTGTATAAATAAGGTATAACTATGGAAGGCAAACAATGAAACCTAACAGTATTAATACTCATATTATTTGGGCTACATGTTTATTTATAAGCACTGCGGCGAGTGCATCAGTGTATCAGTGCGAAAAAAATGGTGTGGTTGAGTTTAGTCAGTTGCCATGTGGGGAAGATGCTAAATTAATAACAATAAAAGAGCAAAACCCTTTCCTATCCAATGCTGTACAAGGAGAAAGTACTGAGTCAGTATATTCTCAAACGACTGGTCAAGTTGATAGCTATATCAGGACCAAACAAATAGCAGCAGAAATAGCTGAGCATAATAATAAAATAGATACCTTTAAGCTTCGTATGAATAATGAAATTGCAGCATTAAATAATCAGTCTGATGCGCAGTTACAAAACTTAGTTGGTGCAAAAAAACAAGCCGCTATTGCAAAGCAAATGAGTGCTGTATCTGAGCGTTATGCTGTTCTTATTGACAATGAACAGCGAAGTATTGACAGACTAATCGCCGAAAATAACAGAATAAACAATAGTTTCAATGAACTATCAAATAACGATGAGGTTGATAGCTTTATTCGCAGCAAACAAATCATGCAACAAATCGCTGAGCATGAAAATAAGATCGATACTTATAACGAACAACTAAACCAACAGATTAGCCTACTAGAAAAGCAAGTTAGTCATAGACCAAATAACTTAGCTGACGCAAATAGTGATCAAGCTTTAGTTGATAAAATGAGTGCGTTGACAAGCCGCTTCAATACACTTATCTCTGTTGAGCAAAGGCAAATTGATAGACTTCGAAATGAACTGAGTCAATTGTGAGCTTTATAAACGAAGCGTCTTGTTTTAATAGAAACCACGGTAGAGTGTGAAAATAAGTAACTTTTCACAATATTAGAAAAAATACGAATAGCCAGCTCCCAAGCTTGTTGCTGATGGCTATTGTAGGTCTTGATAAAGAGTAGACGAGTCTCAATAAAAGCCTCACAAAGAATATCAATATCTTTTGACGCTACGTTTAAAAAGCTCAGGTTATTCGCTAAATAATGAATAAACGGCGTGACTTGCTGTAAGTCATCAAGGTGACTTACAACTTTGTTGAGCGCACAGTAAAGAATATAGCTGCGCTTAGTTATGCTGTCTTGCTCAGGCACTGTCATGGTTAACTGACGAGCATTAAGACTGCGATGATATGCGCTTGTAAACTGATGGAAATCAGGTTTTAGCAATTCAATATCTTGTAGTAACAATCTTTTTTGAAATGAAGATAGACTCATAGTAAATCGCTTAATAGCCAAGGCTATAGGTTATTCTTATTATATGACTAAATATAGACGAGAATTTTCAGTTATGGGAAATTTTATGACAAGGTTGTCATAAAATTTTTAGGCAAAAAATAGTCTAACTAATTCATGTAGGAAGGTTGCTAATTGAGCGCTACATGCTTATAATAGCCGCCATTGAATTGAGGTGTTTAGCACTCGATTAAACGATATTAAGTTACTTTTAATATCTATTGGCGCGGGATGGAGCAGCCTGGTAGCTCGTCGGGCTCATAACCCGAAGGTCGTCGGTTCAAATCCGGCTCCCGCAACCAAATACATGCTAAGGCATTGTAAGTGTACTTAGTATGCACAGTAATTTTTACTGTATGAAGTCGCGCATTCTGGTAATGCGCGTTTTGCGTTTAGGCTATCTAGTTTAATTTAGTCAGGTGACTGACTCGCAACCAAGCTTGGCCCTAGGCCACACAGTTTTATGCTTTAGGTGTGACGCCCCGCTTGGTTCGGGGCGTTGTTGTATCTGCTTGGCGGTGATTTTAAATCATTATTAAACTCAGTATTTCAGGGCTATATGCCCTTTTTTTGTTTGTATGGAGGATTTTCGTGACAAAACTTGAGCAAGATTTAGTAGCCATGCTCTCACCGGCCGTTGAAATGTTAGGCTTTGAGTTACATGGTCTTGAGTTTGTGCAAGCTGGTCGCCACTCTACATTACGTGTTTATATCGATCACGATGCAGGGATTACGGTTGACAATTGTGCCGACGTTAGTCGTCAAGTTAGCGCAATTTTAGACGTCGAAGACCCAATTACAAATGAATATGATTTGGAAGTTTCGTCTCCTGGTGTTGATCGTCCATTATTCAAACAAGATCACTACGAGAAGGCGCAAGGAGAAGAAGTACGCGTGCGTACTAAGCTTCCGCAAGATGGTCGTCGTAACTTTAAAGGCGATTTAGTATCAGTTAGCAGTGATATGATCACACTTTCAGCAGATGGCACTGAGCATATGATTATGATCAGTAACATTGAACGTGCGAACATCATCGCAAAGTTTTAATTCGAGTGCGAAGGAATAGGGCAAGCGAGGCATAACCCATGGCAAAAGAAATATTATTGGTTGCTGAAGCCGTCTCCAATGAGAAAGCGGTTCCAAAAGAAAAGATTTTTGAAGCGTTAGAGTTCGCATTAGCGACTGCGACAAAGAAAAAACACGATGGCGAAATTGAAGTTCGCGTATCAATCGATCGTAAAACAGGTGATTACGACACATTCCGTCGTTGGAAGATTGCTGAAGTTCTTGAAGATGGTTCTTTAGAAAACCCTTACAGCGAAATCACACTTGAAGCGGCACAGGTTGAAGACGAAAGCCTACAATTAGGCGATTACGTTGAAGAACAAATTGAGTCAATCAAGTTTGACCGTATTACAACACAAATGGCTAAGCAAGTTATCGTACAAAAAGTACGTGAAGCTGAGCGTGCATTAGTGGTTGAAGAATACAAAGATCAACAAGGCGAATTAGTAACAGGTGTTGTTAAAAAAGCAACCCGTGATGCTATCGTACTTGACCTAGGTAACAATGCTGAAGCGGTTATCTACCGTGATGATATGTTACCGCGTGAAAACTTCCGCCCGGGTGACCGTATCCGTGGTCTTCTTTATGAAGTTAAGCCTGAAGCTCGTGGCGCGCAGTTATTTGTAACGCGTTCTAAGCCAGAAATGCTAATGGAACTTTTCCGCATTGAGGTGCCAGAGATTGGCGAAGAGATGATTGAACTACGTGCAGCTGCACGTGATCCAGGCTCTCGTGCAAAAATCGCGGTAAAATCTAACGACAAACGTATCGACCCAGTAGGTGCGTGTGTTGGTATGCGTGGTGCACGTGTACAAGCAGTTTCAACTGAGCTTGGTGGTGAGCGTGTTGATATCGTTCTTTACGATGACAACCCAGCGCAATTCGTTATCAATGCAATGGCGCCAGCAGAAGTTGCGTCAATCGTAATGGACGAAGATACACACTCAATGGATATCGCTGTTGAAGCCGATAACCTAGCACAAGCAATCGGTCGTAATGGTCAAAACGTTCGTCTTGCTAGCCAGTTAACTGGTTGGGAATTAAACGTAATGACCGTTGATGACATGCGTGCGAAGAACGAAGCTGAATCAGATAAGCTAATCAACTTATTCACTGAGTACCTAGATATCGATGATGAGTTTGCAACATTACTTATCAACGAAGGTTTCTCGACACTTGAAGAAGTGGCTTACGTACCAGCATCAGAATTCTTAGAAATTGACGGTTTAGATGAAGAAACAGTTGATATCTTACGTTCACGTGCAAAAGACGCATTAACAACGAAAGCGCTTAAAACTGAAGAAAGCTTAGAAGGTGCAGAACCTGCAGAAGACCTACTAGCACTTGAAGGTTTAGAGCGTCACCTTGCATTTGTTATGGCAAGTAAAGGTGTAGTAACACTTGAAGACTTAGCTGAGCAAGGCATTGATGAGTTAGTAGACATCACTGAACTTTCAGAAGAAGAAGCTGGCAAGCTAATTATGGCTGCGCGTAACATTTGTTGGTTCGCAGACGAGTAATTTATTAACGGAGGTATTACACACTATGGCAGAAGTAAATGTTGAAAAACTAGCCGGAGATATTGGTACAACTGTTGATAAATTACTACAGCAGCTAGAACAAGCCGGTATTTCTAAAAAAGCAGGTGATATGGTAACTGAGTCTGAAAAGTCGACGTTATTAGATCACTTGAGCAAGCAGCACGGCGGCACGGGCTCAGAAGGCCCAGCTCGCATGACTTTGCAACGTAAAAGCAAAAGTACGCTAAGCGTAACTGGCTCTACAGGTAAAGCGAAGTCTGTGCAAGTTGAAGTACGTAAAACACGTACTTACGTTAAGAAAAGCGCCATTGAGCAACAGCAAGAAGAAGAGCGTTTAGCTGCAGAAGAAGCTGCACGTAAAGCAGCAGAGCTTAAAGCCCAGCAAGAAGCTGAAGAGCTTAAAGCGAAACAAGAGGCAGAGCGCAAAGCGAAAGAAGAAGCTGAGCGTAAAGCCAAAGAAGAGGCTAAACGTAAAGCTGAAGCTGAGCGTAAAGCGAAACAGAAGCAGATGACCCCAGAGCAAAGTGCTAAGTCTGAACAAGATCGCGCCGAAGCTGAGCGTCTGCAAAAAGAAGCAGAAGAGGCCGCATTGAGAAAAGCTGAAGAAGAAGCGAAACGTCAAGCAGAAGAGGCAAGAAAGCTAGCTGAAGAAAATGAAGCTCGCTGGAAAAAGGAAGAAGAAGAGCGTAAGCAGCGTGAAGAAAACGCTGACCACCACCTTACGACTTCTACTTACGCACGTGAAGCAGAAGATGAATCTGATGCACGTGAAGAGCAAAGCGCTCGTCGTAAGAAAAAGAAAAAAGGACCTCAAAAAGAGAAACAGCCTACTGGTCCTAAAGGCAAGAAAGGTAAGCTGAAAGCACCAACGTCTTTACAACATGGTTTCCAAAAACCAACAGCAGACGTGAAAAACGAAGTTCGTATCAGTGAAACAATCACTGTTGCTGAGCTTGCATCACGTATGGCTGTTAAAGGTGCTGAAGTTGTTAAAACGATGATGAAGATGGGTGACATGGTTACCATCAACCAAGTGATCGACCAAGAAACAGCACAACTTGTAGCTGAAGAAATGGGTCACAAGGTTATCATCGTTAAAGAAAACGAATTAGAAGAGAAAGTACTAAGCGACCGTAGCGAAGAAGGTAAAGCGATTCCTCGTGCGCCGGTTGTAACAGTAATGGGTCACGTTGACCACGGTAAAACGTCAACACTTGACTACATTCGTTCAGCAAAAGTTGCTTCAGGTGAGGCAGGTGGTATTACACAGCACATTGGTGCATACCACGTTGAAACAAATGGTCATATGATCACGTTCTTAGATACTCCGGGCCACGCCGCGTTTACATCAATGCGTGCACGTGGTGCTAAAGCAACGGATATCGTAATCCTAGTCGTTGCTGCGGATGATGGTGTAATGCCACAAACTAAAGAAGCGGTTCAGCACGCCCGTGCTGCAGGCGTTCCTTTAATCATCGCAGTAAACAAGATGGATAAAGAAGGCATCGACCCAGATCGCGTTAAGAACGAACTAGCACAATTAGACGTTATCCCAGAAGAGTGGGGTGGTGACACGCAATTCGTTCATATCTCAGCAAAAACAGGTTTAGGTATTGATGACCTACTTGAAGCAGTACTAATGCAAGCTGAAATCCTAGAGCTAACTGCACCAGCTGAAGGTATGGCTGCAGGTGTTGTAATTGAATCACGTCTTGATAAAGGCCGTGGTCCAGTTGCGTCAATCCTAGTTCAGTCTGGTACGCTTAACCAAGGTGATATCGTACTGTGTGGTCTTGAATATGGCCGTGTACGTGCGATGAAAGATGAGAACGGTAAAGACATCAAGTCTGCGGGTCCGTCTATCCCAGTTGAGATTTTAGGTCTGTCTGGTATCCCTGCTGCTGGTGATGAAGCAACAGTAGTTAAAGATGAGCGTAAAGCACGTGAAGTAGCACTTTACCGTCAAGGTAAGTTCCGTGAAGTGAAGCTTGCTCGTCAACAAAAAGCGAAGCTTGAAAACATGTTTACGAACATGGCTGAAGGCGATGTATCAGAAGTTAACATCGTTCTTAAAGCTGACGTACAAGGTTCAATTGAAGCAATCGCTGATTCATTAACTAAGCTTTCTACTGATGAAGTTAAAGTGAAGATTGTTGGTTCAGGTGTAGGTGGTATCACTGAAACTGATGCAACGCTTGCAGCGGCGTCAAACGCAATCGTTGTTGGCTTTAACGTACGTGCTGATGCATCAGCTCGTAAAGTAATTGAGTCAGAAAACCTAGACTTACGTTACTACAGCGTAATCTACAGCCTGATTGAAGAAGTTAAACAAGCGATGTCAGGTATGCTTGCACCAGAATTCAAGCAAGAGATCATTGGTCTTGCTGAAGTTCGTGACGTGTTCAAGTCACCGAAGATTGGTGCAATCGCAGGCTGTATGGTTACTGAAGGTATCGTTAAGCGTAGCGCGCCTATCCGTGTACTTCGTGATAACGTGGTTATCTATGAAGGTGAACTTGAGTCACTACGTCGCTTTAAAGATGACGTTCAAGAAGTACGTAACGGTATGGAATGTGGTATCGGCGTTAAGAACTACAACGATGTTAAAGTTGGCGACCAAATCGAGGTATTCGAGACGGTTGAAGTACAACGTTCACTTTAATTTCGTTTAAGTTATTGCTTTAAATGGGGGCCTAGCCCCCATTTGTGTATTCGTAATTAAATTAACTTATTCTTTAACATCAATAAGTTATTATTTTAGAGTGAAATGAAATGAGAGAATTTTCTCGCACTGATCGTGTTGCACAGCAAATTCAAAAAGAGATTGCTGTTATTCTTCAACGCGAAATCAAAGATCCACGCTTAGGCATGGTGACAGTGTCTGCGGTTGAGGTATCTCGCGACTTATCTTACGCAAAAGTATTTATCACAGTGTTTAATACTGATGATGAAGATAAAGCCAAGCAAAGCGCTAAAATCTTAAATGAAGCAACGGGTTATATTCGTTCTTTATTAGGTAAACGTATTCGTGCGCGCATCATGCCTGAGTTACGTTTTGTGATCGATAACTCGCTTATGGAAGGTATGCGTATTTCAAACTTGGTTGACTCAGTTATTCGTGAAGACAATGCCAAGCATGTAGACGAAGATGACAGCGAAGAAGGCACTAAAGACTAATGGCTAGACGCAGTAAAGGTCGTGCTATTGACGGCATCTTATTACTTAATAAGCCGCAAGGTATTTCATCAAACAAAGCATTGCAGCAAGCAAAGGGAATTTACTTTGCACAAAAAGCAGGCCACACCGGTGCGCTTGATCCGCTCGCGACGGGTATGCTGCCTATTTGTTTTGGTGAAGCGACTAAGTTTACACAGTTCTTGCTTGATACTGACAAAACCTATGTTGTACGCGCCAAGCTTGGTGAGCGAACCACGACCTCTGATTCAGATGGTGAAGTGGTTGAAACGCGTGACGTATCGGTCACCCGTGAACAATTAGCTGAGCAAGTTGCCAGTTTCTTAGGTGAGTCGGATCAATACCCTTCGATGTACTCTGCGCTAAAATACCAAGGCCAGCCTTTGTATAAATATGCTCGCGAAGGTATCGAAGTGCCGCGTAAGTGTCGAAAAATTAATGTATTTAGTTTAACGCTTGATGAGTTTGATGAAGCTAATAACGAAGTACAAATGACGGCACACGTCTCTAAAGGCACTTATATTCGTACTATTGTTGACGACTTAGGTGAAAAGCTTGGCTGTGGTGCGCATGTCATCATGTTACATCGCAGTGCTGTTGGCCACTATCCAAGTGAAAAAATGGTTACTCTTGAGCAACTTGAAGAAAAGCTACAGCAGGCAAAAGCAGACGATGTTGCGCCTTCAAGCTACCTCGATGAGCTACTACTGCCAATGGATACTGCTTTGGTTGATTTACCTGTGATTGAGATCACTCAAGAGCAGGGAGTGGCATTTAGTCATGGTCAAACAGTGGTGATTGGTAAGCCTGTACCAGATGGTGTGGTAAAGGTAATGGCTGATGGGGTGTTCATTGGTACTGGTGAGCGTCATAAAGACGGCCACTTAAAATCAAAGCGCGGCTTATCAAATCAACTGCCTGAGTAAAGATTACCTTGTAGTTATGAGCAAAGCTGGGTAGAATACGCCCCGCTCAATCGTTTTGGCTGAATTAGTGATCGGCTAAAACACAATTTAAATTAATTTTTGGAGTTACTATGTCACTAAGCAATCAAGAAAAAGTTGAAATCATCGCTAAATTTGCACGCGCTGAAGGCGACACTGGTTCACCTGAAGTACAAGTTGCACTTCTAACTTTCGATATCAACAAGCTTCAAGGTCACTTTGCTAGCCACAAGCACGACTTCCACTCACGTCGTGGTCTTCTTCGCAAAGTAAGCCAACGCCGTAAACTGCTTGACTACCTTAAAGGTAAAGACATTGCACGTTACACTGCGTTAATCCAAGAGCTTGGCCTACGTCGCTAAGAACTAGATTACGAGAAAAGGGGCTATTTAGCCCCTTTTTTTGTGCGCGCATGAAAGGTATACTAGCGCACACCTAGGTAGTGGATACTGCTTAGATATCAAAAAACATCATTGCCAATTGTAGTACTTAATCGTGTTTTCATAAGCACAATTAAGTACTGTAATTGGTACTTTGATGGACTGTTTTTTACCAATTCGGAGCACAGCTCTGAGTTGCTTTTACATTTAAAGGACATTTTTAAGTGCAAGCAATTATTAAAGAATTTCAACTAGGTCAACACACTGTGACCCTAGAAACAGGTGCTATCGCTCGTCAAGCAGACGGCGCAGTACTAGCAAGCATTGGCGATACTTCAGTATTAGTTACTGTTGTTGGTAAGCGTGATGCACAACCAGGCCAAGACTTCTTCCCACTAACAGTTAACTACCAAGAGCGTATGTACGCTGCGGGTCGTATCCCTGGTGGTTTCCTTAAGCGTGAAGGTCGTCCTAACGATGGCGAAACACTTATCGCTCGTCTAATCGACCGTCCAATCCGTCCACTTTTCCCAGACGGTTTCGTAAACGAAGTACAAGTAATCGCGACAGTTGTTTCTGTTAACCCAGAAATCCAACCTGATATGGTTGCTATGATTGGTACTTCAGCAGCACTTGCTATCTCAGGTATTCCATTCAATGGTCCTATCGGTGCTTCACGTGTTGGTTTCATCAACGGTGAATACGTACTTAACCCAACACTCGCTGAGCTTGAAGAAAGCCAATTAGACCTAGTTGTTGCTGGTACTGATAACGCAGTACTTATGGTTGAATCAGAAGCTGAAACACTATCTGAAGACGTAATGTTAGGTGCGGTTGTGTATGGTCATGAGCAATCTCAAGCTATCATCAACGCAATCAACGAGTTCAAAGCTGAAGCGGGTAAACCAGCTTGGGATTGGACTGCACCAGAGAAAAACGTAACACTTGCTGAGAAAATCTCTGCAATTGCTGCTGATAAAGTAGGTGAAGCATACCGCATCACTGACAAAGTAGCGCGTAAAGAAGCACTAGGTGCAGCGAAAGAAGAAGTGGTTGCTACATTAACAGCTGAACTTGCTGAAGGCGAAGAGCTAGATTCACAAGAAGTTGGCAAACTATTCGGTTCTTTAGAAAAAGAAATCGTTCGTGGCCGTATCATCGCTGGTGAAAAACGTATCGACGGTCGTGAACCAGATATGGTTCGTGCACTAGACGTAATGACGGGTGTTTTACCTCGTACTCACGGTTCTGCAATCTTCACGCGTGGTGAGACGCAAGCACTTGTAACTGCAACACTTGGTACTGAACGTGATTCACAGTTAATCGACGACTTAACAGGTACTAACAAGCATCACTTCATGCTTCACTACAACTTCCCTCCGTTCTGTGTAGGTGAAACAGGTTTTGTAGGCTCTCCTAAGCGTCGTGAAATTGGTCACGGTAACCTAGCTAAGCGTGGTATTGCTGCGGTACTACCTACACTTACTGACTTCCCATACTCAATCCGTGTTGTTTCAGAAATCACTGAATCAAACGGTTCATCGTCTATGGCATCAGTATGTGGTACGTCACTAGCACTTATGAACGCAGGTGTACCAATCAAAGCATCTGTTGCTGGTATCGCGATGGGTCTAGTTAAAGAAGGCGACGATTTCGTTGTTCTTTCAGATATCTTAGGTGATGAAGATCACTTAGGTGACATGGACTTTAAAGTAGCGGGTACTTCAAACGGTATCACTGCACTACAAATGGATATCAAGATCGAAGGTATCACTAAAGAAATCATGCAAATCGCTCTTAAACAAGCGAAAGCAGCACGTCTACACATCTTAGGTGTTATGGACGAGGCGATTGCAGCACCTTCTGAAGAGCTATCTCAATTCGCACCACGCATCTACACTATGCAGATCCCTGCGAAGAAAATTGCTGAAGTTATCGGTAAAGGTGGCGCAACTATCCGTCAACTTACTGAAGAAACGGGCACAACGATTGAAATCGAAGATGACGGTACAATCAAGATCGCTGCAACTGACGGCATCAGCGCAAACGATGCAATCAAGCGTATCGAGCAATTAACTGCTGAACTAGAAGTAGGTACTATCTACACTGGTAAAGTTGTACGTATCGTTGATTTTGGTGCGTTCGTTAATATCCTTCCGGGTAAAGACGGTCTAGTGCACATTTCACAAATCAGCACAGAGCGTGTTAACAACGTAACTGACCACCTAAGCGAAGGCCAAGAAGTTAAAGTTAAAGTTCTTGAAGTAGATCGCCAAGGTCGTGTACGTCTAAGCATCAAAGAAGCTATGGAACCAGCTGCTGAAGAAAAAGCAGAAGAGTCTAAAGACGCTTAATGATGATTGAATAACCAGTTATTTGCTGGATATAAGAAAAAGGGGCTGTTTAGCCCCTTTTTTTATGCTTTAATGAAACCTATCCGCTTCGCCTTTGTCTACAGAGAATTCAGGTATTAAGGAATTTAATGATTTTTAAACACTTAGCATTGACCGCTGTGGCTATTTTTTCTTTAAGTGCATGTCAAACAACTTCACAACCTGAGTCAGTCCCTATTGTTAATGTGCCTTTTACTGCACCATTAGCACCTGATTTTCGTAACGAAATTACGATTGCTCGCTATTCTGAACTACTAAATCGTGCTGATTTAAGTGCAGAGCAACAAGCCAAACTTTATTACGATCGCGGTGTATTATTTGACAGCTTAGGTATGTCGACCTTGGCGCGTATTGACTTTAACCGTGCAATTAAGCTCAAACCAGACCTAGCAGAAGTGTATAACTTCTTAGGCATTCATCACACACTAATGCAGCAGTATGAACAAGCTTATGAGTTCTTTGATTCGGCACTTGAGCTTAACGAGCAACACGAGTATGCCTATTTAAATCGTGGTATTGCCCTTTACTATGGCGACCGTCCATCACTTGCACAAGATGATTTACAGCAGTTTTTAAATCGTTCGCCAAGCGATCCTTATCGTGTGCTATGGCTTTATTTAGCTCAATCAGAAGCTGATAAAGCGCAGGCCTTAGTTGATTTAAAAGCTAACTCGCAGGGTGTTGATGAGTCTCAATGGGGTTACCAACTATTAGCACTTTATTTAGGTGACATTAGTGAGTTTGAGTTTTTATCTGGCATTATTGAAGGTGTAACTTCAGAGCAAGAGTATGCGCACCGCTTATGCGAAGCTTATTTCTACCTAGCGAAGATGCATCAAGCGGCGGGTGATAACTATCTTGCTGCCGATTACTTTAGACTTGCCCTTGCCACCAATGTGCATGAGTTTGTTGAATACAAATATGCCCGCTTAGAGCTTGAGTTAATGGCTGGTGAAAACGCAAGCTAAGGTTTTTTTTACTGTTATTCTATTGCTGAGCTTGGGTTTTGTTTCAAGCTCAGTCTCTCGTTTTATTCCTGCTTACGCTTTTTACGCAAATACCACTCCTTCACAAGCAACGGCTATCTATCACTTGGCGCCCAGCGCCATTAATTTGCAGCATTTAGTGCTGCGCAACTCACAGCTTCGCCAGTTAGCAAAGCTAAATGATAGTAATGCTGCATATCAGCTTGCGCTCAGATTTTTGCAGCAACTAGATTACAACGCAGCAAAATTATGGTGGCAGCCTTACTTTGCTAAATTCACTTCAGCGCAGCAACAAACCTTAGCGGAGCAGCTAGTTAGAGCAAACCAGTGGCTCGATATAAGTTACCTAGGTAAAGCTGGCAAGTTACCTGACGGAGATGCCAAGCAAGCTTGGCTGTTGCAGCAACAAATGCCGCCAGCTCAAATTGACCCAGCTTATGCGCAGCAACAGCAATTAGCCTTATCAACATCAAGTGTAAAGGCAAGCAGTCAGTGCCAATTTAATGTTTTAATGATGACAGATCATTACAAAGGCATTGATACTTTAAAGCAGTATAAGCAGCAATACAGTAAAGCGCCTGAGCCTGCAAAAGGCAGCTTTTGTTTTACTGACGTTGTTTATGTTGCCGATAAGTTTAGCTGTGATGGCAACGATGGGGCGCTTGAATGTAACTGGCAAAATGCGGCTGAGTATTCATGGCCTGAAGGTTTTGACTTTATTGTGATGATGTCAAAACAAGGGGCAGCTAATGTTCGAGGTGGCATTATGCATATAAACTCATCGCAATCTTACGCGGTATTTCTACATGAGCTAATGCATTTTAATGGTTTTGAAGATGAATATGTTTTAGCAGAGCAAAAACAACAGTGGCTGTGTAATCAACAGGGGCTAGTTGCGCCAAATCTATTTATTGCCAATGAGGTTTCTCCGCCAAAAGGGTGGCAAAAAAGTATCGCTTGTGGCAACAAAAAAGCCTATAAACCAAGCCCTAACTGGTCGATTATGCAGTACCAAACTATGAGCCTGTCTGAGCAATACCGAGAACTTTGGCAAAAACAAATTAACCAGCCCTTAACAAAGCCGATTCGGTTTTCTGAATATTTTGCCTTTTTAGGCTTAAAGCCAGTGTTTACAACAGCTTCCAAAGAGCATAAATTTTCTGACTAATCGTCTATTTATTGCTATTTTAGTATGCAAAGTGGTTAAATGTTGTGCGAATAGGTGTGTCTCCTATAGACAAAATAGCACCTGATCAGTATAACTATACGCATTGTAAGCTTTTTTTAAGCCAACTTTTAACCATCCAAATGAACAGTACGCAACTAATTAAAACTAGAGCGGTATTGATATTCTTATGACACTAAAAGGCTCCTAATTATGACTTTGCTCTGGATACCCCTGTTATCCTTAATCGGCAGTGTTATTTCATCCTGCACTTCAAAACTAACACGTAACCAAAGCACTGCTTTGACCATGTTAGCGCCTTTGATTGCCCTTGGAATTGTATTTTCGCATACCCCTGCAGTCTTTTCTGGCGAAACAATTCGCTACACTGCTGAGTGGATCCCTCTTTTAAACATGCAAGTCTCGTTTCGACTTGATGGTTTAACGTTACTCTTTCTATATATGATCTTGGGTATCGGTACCCTGGTGATTTTTTATGCGCGTTATTACTTGAGTAGTAGCGACTCAATGCCAAAGCTATACTGCTATTTAATGCTATTTATGACCGCAATGGTCGGCATCGTGATGTCGAATAATGTGATCCAGCTGTGGTTTTTCTGGGAGCTCACCAGTATTAGCTCGTTCTTATTGATTAGCTATTGGTGGCATAAGTCAGAAGCTCGCAAAGGCGCACGTATGGCACTTGCTATTACCGGTGCCGGTGGTCTTGCGTTACTAGCAGGTTTATTACTGATTGGTGATATTGTTGGTAGCTATAATCTTGATGTTATTTTAGCAAGCAAAGCGCTTATTCAATCTCATGCACTTTATGAAGCTGCGCTGGTATTAGTGCTTTTAGGTGCATTTACTAAATCTGCACAATTTCCATTTCATTTTTGGTTACCCCATGCGATGGCGGCACCGACACCAGTCAGTGCCTACTTGCACTCTGCAACCATGGTTAAAGCAGGTATCTTTTTATTAGCGCGTTTTTATCCAGCGCTATCAGGCACAGATACTTGGTTTATCTTAGTGGCAATGACGGGTCTGGCGACTTTATTGGTTGGCGCTTACATCGCGTTATTTAAGCATGATTTAAAAGGCTTGCTGGCTTATTCAACAATCAGCCATCTAGGTTTAATTACATTACTCTTAGGCTTAGATACTGAGCTTGCTACAGTGGCTGCTATCTTCCACATCATTAACCACGCAACCTTTAAAGCGTCGTTATTTATGGCAACGGGTATCATTGACCATGAAACTGGCACCCGTGATATGCGTAAACTTAATGGTATGTGGCGATTTATGCCGTATACCGCCACACTTGCTATGGTGGCAGCGGCAGCCATGGCGGGCGTGCCACTGTTAAATGGTTTCTTATCGAAAGAGATGTTCTTTGCTGAAACACTACATCAGCAAGTGCTTGGCTCCATGTCGTGGTTAATACCAGTATTAGCGACGATTGCTGGTGCACTCTCTGTTGCGTATTCAGCACGCTTTATTCACGACGTGTTTTTCAATGGCGACCCAATCGATTTGCCAAAACAGCCTCATGAGCCACCGCGTTATATGCGTGTACCAATCGAAATTTTGGTTGTGCTATGTTTACTCGTTGGTATGTTCCCGCACTTTGCAGTAAGCGATATTTTAGCTGCGGCGTCTTATGCTGTGCTTGGTGATGCAGCCCCAGATTATAAGCTATCAGTATGGCATGGCTTTAACTTACCACTGTTGATGAGCTTTATTGCAACAAGCGTGGGTGTGATGATTTATGTGCAGCGTAAGCATCTGTTCCATTTCCAAGCTTCATTGCCAACTTTGAATGCTAAGAAAGGCTTTGAGCGTGGCTTATATAGCTTAATTAAGTGGTCACAAGAAAAGATTAAACGTATCGAAAATGGCTCGTTACAGCGCTATGCCTTTGTAATGATTGCGGTGGTGCTCATGTGTGCGGGCTGGCCTTTATTTGAAATGCGCCAGTTAGCGGGAGCAAGTGAGTTAACCCCAATTGATTTCCACAATGCTATTGGTGCCGGCTTACTAATAATTGGTGCGCTGGCAACGGTTATTTGGCACCGCTCACGAATGATATCTTTGATTATGATTTCAATCGTAGGCCTGATGGTGTCTGTTGCATTTACTCGATTCTCTGCGCCAGATTTAGCGCTGACTCAGTTAACGGTTGAAGTTGTTACCGTAATGCTACTGATGCTTGCACTGTTCTTTTTACCACAGCGTACTCCGAAAGAGGCAAGCTCACTGCGTATTCTGCGTGATTTAGGTATTTCATCGGCAATTGGTGTGGTCGTGGCGAGTATTTGTTATGCACTGCTGACAAGACCACTTGAGTCAATTTCTGACTTCTTTGTTGCTAATGCAAAAACTGGCGGTGGTGGTACTAACGTTGTAAACGTTATCCTCGTTGACTTTAGGGGTTTTGATACCCTAGGTGAGATTACCGTATTGGGTATTGCTGCGTTAGGTATTTATAAGCTTCTTATTAACTTGCCGCTGTTTATGCCAGCAAGTGATAGTGAAGGGCGCCCATGGGCAAGAGAGCGTTACCCAATTCTACTGTCGAGTATTTCACAAAGCTTGTTACCACTTGCATTACTTGTGTCTGCGTATATTTTCTTACGTGGTCATAACTTACCAGGTGGAGGCTTTATTGCCGGACTGGTTACCGCGATTGCATTTATTTTGCAATATATGGCTAATGGTTCGCATTGGATTGCAGACAGATTTGACGTGAATTATCGTAAGATTATTGCGTCAGGTATTGCTATTGCATTATTTACAGGTATTGGAAGTTGGTTCTTTGAACGTCCATTCCTAACAACCTGGTTTGATTATTTTGATATTCCGCTAGTCGGCAAGACAGAACTTGCTAGTGCTATCGTATTTGATTTAGGTGTGTATTTAACTGTTGTAGGTGCAACGCTGATGATTTTAGCAAGTTTAGGTAAATTAACTGCTGATACACCCAAGCAAGAGGTAAATATTTAATGGAAGTATTGTACGCATCATGCGTCGGCGTGCTGGTTGCATGCGGAATTTACTTAATATTGCGGGCTCGTACCTTCCCAGTGGTACTCGGCCTGACTATGTTGTCGTATGCAGTTAACCTGTTTTTATTCTCTTCAGGTCGTTTAACTATTAACAAAGCCGCTGTACTTGGTACAGGTAGTGAGTATGCCGATCCACTCCCTCAAGCATTGGTTTTAACCGCCATTGTAATTGGCTTTGCGATGACCGCTTTTGTGGTTATTTTAGCGATTCGTGGCCGTGCTGACTTGGGTAATGACCATGTTGATGGCCATCTTGTTAAATCATCGAAGGAGCAAAAATGATTCAGCATTTAGCTTCTTTACCGATTTTAATTCCGATGTTGGCAGGCGTTATTTTACTCATGCCGCCATGTGGAAAAAACTTACATATCCGCCGTGTTTCGTCGGTTATTTTGTCGATTGTTACACTCTTGGTCAGTGCTTATTTATTATTTCACGTAAATAGTACTGCACCGCTTGTTTACGCAATTGGTGATTGGTCTGCACCATTTGGTATTGTGCTGGTTGCCGATAGGCTAGCAACGCTACTCGTGCTACTTACCAGTTTCCTTGGTGCGGTCGTAGTGCTTTACAGCTGTGCTGGCGATGATAAAAAAGGGAGCTTTTTCCATCCGTTAGTGCACTTTTTAGTGTTAGGTGTAAATGGCGCCTTTTTAACGGGCGATGTATTTAACCTGTTCGTATTTTTTGAAGTGCTGTTGATTGCTTCGTATTCATTATTGATGCATGCCGGCAATAAACATAGTACCCGAGCTGCACTGCAGTACGTCATTTTAAACCTGATTGGTTCAAGCGTATTCTTAATTGCGCTGGGTGTACTTTATGGTGTGCTAGGCACATTGAACATTGCTGATTTAGCGCAAAAAGTACCACAGCTGACGGGTGATGATGTTTACCTTGCTAAAATTGGTGGCTTGCTGTTAATCGTGGTATTTGCGTTAAAAGGCGCGTTATTACCGTTACATTTATGGCTACCGAATACCTACGCCAGTGCAATGCCATTAGTTGCTGCATTATTCGCGATTATGACCAAGGTCGGTGTGTATGCCATGTTGCGCGTGTATACCGTAATATTTGGTGATAATGCTGGTGAGCTTGCTCATATGGCACAGCCTTGGTTATGGGGCTTAGCACTAGCGACCATCGTAATGGGTGGTATTGGTGTATTAGCGAGTCAAGATTTTAGAAAGCTTATTGCGAATCTGGTGGTTGTGTCTGTCGGTACTTTAGTGGCATTGGTTGCGATTCAAAATGTTGCTGCAACCGCGGCATTACTTTACTACTTAGTGCATTCAACCATTATTTGCGCAGCACTATTCTTAATTGCTGATTTAATTGCTCAACAGCGCGGTAAAGTTGCTGACCGGTTAGTTGCTGGGCGCGCCGTTGCACAGCCATATTTACTTGGTACTTGTTTTGTAGTGGCCGCGCTTGCTGTTGTTGGTATGCCACCGTTATCTGGCTTTGTCGGCAAAGTATGGATTTTAAAGAGCACGCTAGATAGCGAAAAAGCCATGTTGTTTTGGCCAATCTATCTAGTGTCTAGTTTAGCGTTATTAGTGGCGGTTTCACGAGCTGGTACCAGCTTATTTTGGGATCACACCCACAAAGACAGTGAAGCAATTGAAGGCACTAAAGCACATCCTGTTAAAGTAATAGCTGTAGTTGCATTACTTGCGTGTTCACCTTTAATGGTTGTGTTTGCAGGACCGATTTCAGACTATATGTTAGCAACATCAGAGCAGTTGTTTGATATCAACACTAGCATCAACGCTGTATTACAAGGAGGCCAATAATGCGTTTAGAAGCTCGCTTTCGTTGGTTGCCAACACCATTTCGCAGTGTTTTATTATTCATTGTATGGCTGTTGTTAAATAACAGTGTGTCGCCAGGACACCTGTTTTTAGCTGCATTTTTTGCCATTACTATTCCGTGGATCACATTCCCATTTCGTGATCCTCAGCCGCTTATTGTTAGGCCAGGTCTTGCGTTTAGGCACTTATTGTTAGTGCTGTACGATATTGTCACTGCCAACTTACAAGTAGCCCTGTTGATCCTTGGGCCAACGAAAAAGTTACGCCCAGGTTTTATCAAAGTACCATTGGATTTAAGCCATGAAATGCCAATCACTATATTGGCAAGCACAGTATCTTTAACACCAGGTACTGTGAGCGCAGAGGTTTATCCTATTCCTGAATCACTCGAAGAGGGCGAAGAAATTCAGCAGCGCTACTTATTGATCCATGTACTCGACTTAGCTGATGAACAAGCGTTAATTAATACTATTAAGCAGCGCTACGAAGCACCGCTTAAGGAGATTTTTCGATGCTAGATACCGTTTTTCTAATTGTTTTTGCAATGATAGCCATATCTTTATTGTTAAACCTATGGCGTTTAATTGTTGGGCCGTCGGTACCTGATCGTATATTGGCTTTAGATACTATGTTCATAAATACCATTGCTTTAATTATTCTTTATGGCATGAGCATGGGCACCGATTTGTATTTTGAAGCCGCATTATTAATCGCCATGCTTGGCTTTGTGAGCACTGTAGCGGTATGTAAATACCTGCTGCGTGGCGATATTATTGAATAAGGTAGCAAATGATGAGTGAATGGATTGTATCAATCTTATTATTAATTGGTGGTTGCTTTATTCTTATAGGTTCAATCGGACTTGTGAAAATGCCTGACTTTTTTATGCGTTTGCACGGTCCAACTAAAGCAACAACGCTTGGCATGGCATCATTGCTAATTGCTGCCATGGTGTATTTTAGCTACACCCACGACGGCATCAGTGTGAAAGAAATTTTGATTTCAATTTTCTTACTGATCACCGCACCTATTAGCGGCTATATGCTGATCAAATCAGCCATCCACCATAAGCTTCGTGCTAAAGATGGCACTAAGGGCCTCGATAACATCGAAGAAGATTAATACTAGCTCGCAGCAATAGTTAAGCGAGTTGATGTGATATCTGAGTAACCAGAACAATGCGATCTACGACAGTGGCTTTTATTGCGCTCGTAGATCGCATAAAATGCCCCGTCATTTAGTACAGTAGGTAAATAGAGCATTATGCGAGTAGCACTTGGAGTAGAGTACAACGGCGCGCGTTACAGTGGTTGGCAACGTCAATCACACGTCAATAGCGTACAACAAGAAGTAGAAACGGCGTTGTCGCGTATTTGTAATCATCCAGTCGAAATTGTTTGTGCAGGCCGCACCGATGCGGGTGTACATGGCACTGGGCAGGTGATCCATTTTGATACTCACGCTGAGCGTGAAATGGTCGCGTTTACGATGGGTATGAATACCTTACTGCCAAAAGATATTGCTATTCGCTTTGCCAAGCCTGTAAGCGAAGACTTTCACGCTCGTTTTAGTGCCACAGCGCGTCGTTATCGCTATGTGATTTATAATTACACCTATCGCGGCGCTATCATGAGTGAAGGGGTGACCCATTTTCATCACCCATTAGACGAAACTAAAATGCAAGAAGCCTGTCAGTATTTAATAGGTGAGCATGACTTTACTTCGTTTAGAGCACTACACTGCCAAGCAAATACAGCAAATCGTACTATTCACCATTTATCAGTAAAACGCCAAGGTGATTATGTGATCATTGATATTAAAGCCAATGCGTTTTTACATCACATGGTACGAAACATCACCGGGTGTTTGATGGACATAGGTTTACATAAGCATGAACCTGTGTGGTTAAAAGAATTACTTGATTTAAAAGAGCGCGCTAAGGCAAGTGCAACAGCAAAAGCCGCTGGCCTTTACTTAGTTGACGTGGATTACCCTGAACATTTTGGCATTCCTAAAACACCATTAGGGCCTTTGTTTTTACCTGATTCAGACAGTTAGACTTTAGTAGACTACTACTAAGACCAGTTTTTTATATCGTCTGCGGGTAATTCATGTTTTAATTAAAAAAATCTGTCTGTTTATTTGTTATCAGAAACACAAGCGAGTGTTTCCAATTAAACAGACTGCGACACAGAACAGCATTAAGAGAGTTGCAAATGAGTTGGTTAGAAAAAATCTTACCTAAAACGACTAAATCATCAGGTCGTAAAGAAATCCCAGAAGGGGTTTGGGCTAAGTGTACAGACTGTGATTCAATTTTATATAAAGCAGAATTAGAAAAAGCACTCAACGTGTGTCCTAAGTGTGATCACCACATGCGTTTAAGTGGCCGTAAACGTCTTGAAAACTTTTTAGATGATGCTGATCGCCAAGAAATTGGTGCAGAGCACGAACCAAAAGACGTATTAAAGTTTAAAGATTCTAAAAAATATTCTGACCGTATTACCCAAGCACAAAAAGCAAGCGGCGAAAAAGACGCACTTGTAGCAATGAAAGGCCGCCTAAAAGGTATTCCTGTTGCTGCTGTTGCTTTTGAGTTCTCGTTTATGGGTGGTTCAATGGCGTCAGTAGTAGGTGCTCGTTTTGTTGAAGCTGTAGATCAATGCTTAGAGCACAACATGCCACTTATTTGTTTCTCTGCATCAGGCGGCGCACGTATGCAAGAAGCACTTATGTCGTTAATGCAAATGGCTAAAACAAGTGCTGCACTTGCAAAAATGAGCGAAAAAGGCTTACCGTTTATTTCAGTATTAACTGATCCAACAATGGGTGGTGTATCTGCATCACTGGCAATGCTTGGTGATGTAAACGTTGCTGAACCTAAAGCGCTAATCGGTTTTGCGGGTCCTCGTGTAATTGAGCAAACAGTACGTGAAACGCTTCCTGAAGGTTTCCAACGCAGTGAATTCTTGCTAGAGCATGGTGCAATCGACATGATTGTAGACCGTCGTGAAATGCGTGACACCCTTGCACGTATCTTAGCGAAATTTATGAACTTGCCTTCTACTGAACAAGAGCATAGAGTAGCGTAAATTTCAGCTTAACTGATTAAACGCTATGACAGAAATCCTTCCTAGCCAATCATCAAGCCTTGATGATTGGCTTTGTTATTTAGAAAGTGTCCATCCTGCTAATATCGAAATGGGTTTAGAGCGCGTAGAACGCGTGGCAAACCAAGTCGGCTTACTCGATACATCAAGCAAAATAATCCTCATTGCAGGCACCAACGGTAAAGGGACTACAGCCCGTTGCCTAGAAAGTTTATTACTTGCACAGGGTTACAGTGTGGGTACTTATGCTTCGCCGCATCTTATTCGTTATAACGAGCGCGTACGTATTAATGGCCAAGAGCTTGACGATCAATTCCATGTTGATGCTTTCGATATGCTTGAAAAAGGCCGTGGTGACACGCAGCTTACTTATTTTGAGTACGGTACCTTAGGCGCACTGGCTATTTTCAAACGTCACGCCGTTGATTATGTGCTGCTAGAAGTGGGGCTGGGTGGCCGTTTTGATGCGACTAATATCGTGAATCCGCATGCTTGTGTGATCACCACCATAGATTTAGACCATAAAGAATACCTAGGTGATACTCGAGAACTTGTTGGTTACGATAAAGCCGGTATTTTCCGTACCAACACACCAGCTATTGTTGGCGATTTAGCGATTCCGCATACAGTGACTGATTATGGTAATGAAATTAACGCTGATATGGTGTTATCAGGCCGTGACTTCATATTCACAGAAGACAGTGAAGGCTTTAACTGGCAGTACCAAGGTAAAGATTGGCGCTTAGCTAAGCCTGCTATCCCTTGTCAAAATGCAGCAACCGCGTTGACCTTACTTGCAAAGCTTGAGCTACTACCAAGCGAGCAACAAGTGCGTGATTGCTTAGCGAATCTGACTGTAGAAGGGCGCTTTCAGCAGTTAAGTGAGCAGCCGCTTATTTTTACCGATGTTGCGCATAACCCTGAGTCAGCTCGATATTTGGCACGCAAATTAAGCGTGTATAAAGATCAAGGGTTTAAAATTCATGCATTAGTCGCTATGCTTGCAGATAAAGATAAGGTGGCTGCTATTTCAGCCGTGGCAAATGTTGTTGACCAGTGGTCGTTAGCAAGCTTAGATTGTTTCCGTGGCGATAAAGTTGAGAATCTTGCTAAAGCACTAGCCGAAACCACATCAACAGCGCCTAGTACGCACTATGAGAGTGTTGAAACTGCGCTAGATACGTTATTACCAAATGTTGATGAAAACACGTTAGTGATTGTGTTCGGTTCGTTTATAACTGTGGCTGCAGCCATCAATTACTTTAAAAAATAGAGAGGAAATCGGTGAACGCAGGGTTTATTAATCGCTTAGTAGGCACCACGATTGTGGTTGTGGCGGCTATTGTCTTCATTCCAAACATTTTGGATGGTGAGAAGGTTCATTATAAAGAAGGCTTTAAAGCTATTCCTGAACGCCCTGAGTTCACTACGATAGACTTGCAAGAGGTGATAGATAATAAAGTCGCCTCTGCCGAGCAACCTTCGCAAATTCCGGTTGAAGATACGCAAGCAAACGATGCTGATCTTGTCGCAAAAGAAACCCAGCAAATTGATACTGCACCGCAAATGGTTGAAGCTTCTATCGATGAGCCGGTAATTAACAAAGCTGAGCCAAAAGTTGCAGTGCAAGAGCCTGCCAAGCCAGTCGCTAAAGCCCCTGAGCCAACCCGTAAGCCAGAAGAAAACCTCACACAAATGGCTTATGTTATTCAACTGGGTAGTTTTTCTCACGCACCTAATGTGAAATCACTGCAAGAAAAATTAAAAGCGAATGGTTTCAAAACCTTTACGCGTCCAATCAAAACCCCGAATGGCACACTGACAAAAGTCTTTGTAGGTCCTTCACTTAGCAAGAAAGAGTTAGAAAGTAAGCTTCCTGAGTTAAAGCAGTTAACCAAGTTAAACGGCAAAGTTACTCAGTTTGAAATTACAAAATGATCTGGTATTTTGAGTATACCTCTTATAGAATGCGCCCCAAATTAACGACTAGTTGGTTCTTATGATCTGGGTTGATTACGCCATACTTGGCATTATTGCACTATCCACTATCATCGGCTTAATACGTGGCTTTGTAAAAGAAGCAATGTCATTAGCTGTATGGGCTGGCGCATTTATCATCTCTAGTTTGTTTTACCAATATTTAGCATCCTTCCTAACAAGTATTTCAGAACCCCTTTTAAGAAATGCAGCCGCAATAGCCATATTATTCTTTGCGACACTCCTGTTGGGTGGGTTACTAAACTATATTTTAGGTGAACTTGTACAACGTACTGGTTTATCTGGCACAGACCGTGTTTTCGGCATAGTGTTTGGTGCTCTTCGTGGCGTGTTGGTCGTAAGCGCGTTACTCTTCTTTCTTGATGCTTTTACCGGTGCACCTAATACGCATTGGTGGGGCAACTCTATTTTGATTCCAGAATTTGGCTTTGTTGTTGAGTGGTTCTTCTCGTACCTCGAAAACAACTCGAGCTTTTTAAATTCTGTAAACCGTTAATCGGCGAGGATAAATTTAATGTGTGGTATCGTTGGCATAGTCGGAACTTCTCCTGTTAATCAGGCGTTATATGACGGCTTAACTGTTTTGCAACACCGCGGTCAAGATGCAGCTGGCATCATTACCATTGAAAACAACACGTTTAGCTTACGTAAAGCCAATGGCCTTGTAAAAGATGTATTTCATACCCGTCATATGAAACGTCTGCAAGGTACAATTGGTATTGGCCATGTTCGCTACCCGACAGCTGGTTCTTCTAGCTCGTCTGAAGCGCAACCTTTCTATGTTAACTCGCCATTTGGTATCGCACTTGCGCACAATGGTAACTTAACAAACGCAGAAGCATTAAAGCAGCAATTATTTTCAGAAGCTCGCCGTCATGTTAATACAACATCTGACTCTGAAATTTTACTTAACATCGTGGCACATGAGTTAAGCAAATCAAATAAGCTAAAACTTGATGCTGAAGATATCTTCACTGCGATTACTGAAGTGAATAATAAAGTAACCGGTGGTTACGCAACGATTGCAATGATCATTGGTCACGGTATTGTTGCGTTTCGTGATCCGAACGGTATTCGCCCATTAGTATTTGGTAAGCGTGAAACTGCAAATGGTACTGAGTACATGTTTGCATCAGAAAGCGTTGCTTTAAAAACAGATGGCTTTGAGTTTGTTCGTGACGTTGCACCAGGTGAAGCAATTTACGTAACTGAAGATGGTCAACTTTTTTCACAAGCGTGTGCTGAAAAAGCAACTTACTCGCCGTGTATCTTTGAGTTTGTTTACTTTGCACGCCCAGATTCAACAATTGACCGTATGTCTGTTTATGCAACACGTGTAAACATGGGTACTAAGTTAGGTGAGAAAATCGCACGTGAATGGGCTGACAAAGACATCGACGTGGTTATTCCAATTCCAGAAACATCATGTGACGTAGCACTTGAGATTGCATCAGCGCTTAACCTGCCATACCGCCAAGGTTTTGTTAAAAACCGCTACATTGGCCGTACGTTTATCATGCCAGGTCAAGAAATGCGTAAGAAGTCAGTTCGTCAAAAACTGAATGCTATTGACCGTGAGTTCAAAGGTAAAAACGTATTACTTGTTGATGACTCTATTGTTCGTGGTACAACGTCAGCGCAAATCGTTGAAATGGCTCGTGAGTCAGGTGCGAAGAACGTTTACTTCGCATCAGCAGCGCCAGAGATTCGTTTCCCGAACGTATATGGTATCGACATGCCATCGGCAGCTGAGCTAATTGCTCATGGCCGTGAAGTTGAAGATATCAACGCCAGCATTGGTGCAGATGGTCTTATCTATCAATCGTTAGATGACTTAATCTCAGCAGTAAGCCAAGAAAACCCAGAAATCACCCGTTTTGAAACATCAGTATTTGATGGTCAATACATCACCGGTGATATCGACCAAGACTACTTAAACCACATTGACCGTTTACGTAATGATTCAGCGAAATCAACCCGTGAAAATGCGATGTCAGCAAGTTTAGAGTTACATAACCAAGAAGAAAACAGCGCTGATTAATCAGCCTTGTTTTGATTGGTATAAAAAAGGAGCTTCACAGCTCCTTTTTTGTTTATGGAAAGAAAGGAAAATAACAATGAACTCAAGTAAACATAGGGTGGACAATTCCGTTAGTCCATAAAATAGCTGTCGCAGCTAAAATAATTACCAATAAAATCAGCCCGCACGTGACTACTGAACTGGCATAGATAAAACCTCGCTCTTCAGGAATATGCATTAAAATTGGCACTCCTGTATAGAGCAAGTAAACTGAGTAGGCCAGTGCTACAAGACCTACACACACCACAAACCATAGCTCAGGTAAGAATGCCGCAAATGAAGACATAAATACTGGCGTGGCTGTATATGCAGCAAGTTCTAGGGTTTGTGTAAAGGTGGGTTTTGCACCAAAGGTCACTGCCATCCAATGAGCTAAGTATGCAAGTGCAAACACGCCCGCAATTAGTGCAAAGTACATCGCAACCGCGATAAGTAATGCACTATCATGGGTTAGATATACTGCTTCACCTGCGCCAATACTCCAGCCCAAATAAACTGATGAATAGTAGCCCATGAGTGAAGGGATACAAGCAATTAATAAAATGTGCGATAAGCTATAGCGCAAGCTTTCGTGACGGTTATCAATTGTCTGCCATTCTTCGAGTGGGTGAGCGTATAAGCCCCATAAGTGGTTTAGAATCATAATTATTGCCCCTGTAAAAAAGGAATATGAGCTGCTTTATTTTTGTACAGCTTTGATTAAGTTATGGTTCAGTAATTAAATCTTGTCAAGAAGCTGAAATAATCGATATAGCCGATTAAATGTAACTCTTTAGTGCATATAGAAAATTACTTTGCACTGATGTGGGTCATGGAATGCGGGCTAATTTATGTGATAAAATCGAATTAAGATTTTTGATGAGAAGTTATTCAGTGCCTTATTCTGATTTATTAGCGCCCATTCATTCTTTTTTAAAGTGCGAAACGCCTGATGAGTGGATTGCTGCGGCAACCAAAAAAGAAAACTTAGATGTGGTTTTAATTGATCACCTAATTTGTGAATTAAAAGCAGCTCAGTCTGCGATGTTTTTAATTCGTAAGTATGCAGTTGATAAAGAAAGTAGTGATGCGTTGCTTGAGTGGTTAAAACCCTTTGAAACGCTTGTTTATAAGCGTGAAGGTGATTGGCGAGAGCTTGCAGATAAAAACAAGCTGACTAAATCAATGATCCCAAAATCGAATTCACCTTACGGGCAAGACCTTATCGATAAAATGGTGATGCTTATAAAAGAAGAGCTCCATCACTTTTATCAAGTGCTTGAGATCATGGATGAATACGGCATTGAATATAAAAGCATTACCCCATGTCGTTATGCCAAAGGAATGCTGCGCCATGTAAAAACTTACGAGCCTGATGCTTTGGTAGATAAATTAATTATCGGTGCTTACATCGAAGCCCGCTCATGCGAGCGTTTTGCTAAATTAGCCCCGCATGTTGATAAGCGCTTAGGTGACTTTTATATTTCACTACTGCGCTCTGAAGCGCGTCATTACCAAGACTATTTATCTCTTGCACAAGAAATCAGTGAGTTTGATATCACTGAGCGTGTTGAATTTTTTGGTCTGCTTGAAGCTGAGCTTATATCAACTCCTGACGAAGACTTTAAATTTCATAGTGGTGTGCCAGCTTAGGTAAGCTTTTTTGAGTACCTATGTATCACAAGTAAGCTCAGTTCCTTAAAATTTGAATTCTTATTACCGCAACTAGCGCAGGTTTCTGCTTAATAATTGAGTTAATTGACGAGTTTGCTCGTCAGTAAACTCATAGCTTTGGAGAATCTCTTCTAGTTCACCTGAAGCCACAATCGCTTTTAGACCTAAATGTAAGCTACGTTGAAATTGCTTTGCTTGGGGATGATGTTTGTCGCTGATCACGTGTAAATTTTGCGTAGCTAAAGTCGGGGTAATATATTCAACTTCTACTTGCTTTGCTTGTTGTAACCGCTCGCTGTTGCTGAGCCAATACAAAGCGACTTCTTTTGTGCCTGCAACTAAATCAACGCGGCCATGTTTTAGTAGTAATAAGCTATCAATTAAGCTATCAGTGGTTGTTACAGTAAGCTCTGGGTGTTGTTCAAACTCTGGGCTAACTGCATAGTCTTCTCCTTTACTAATCGTATAGGGTTTTAGTGAATATAGTGAGCCAGTAAAAGTTATCTCGCTGCCTGCGCGTTTAAAAAGTACTGTGTGAGCTGTCGCAATAGGTTGTGAATAAATAAAGCTTCGCGTTCTTAACTCAGTATAATAAGCCCCGAGTACTGCCACACGTCTATGTCGTTTTGCCAGTTTTAATGCTCGAGCCCACTGAGTATATTCGATAGAGGCTTTTTGATTTTGCGTTTTCAGTGCTGCGATGACCACTTCATGAAGCCAGCCAGGCTTGTGTTGTTCACCAATAAAATAGGGCGGGAATGGCTCAGTGACCAATTGCCAAGTTTGGCAGTGGACTGAAAAGCTGAACAGTAAACAGCAACAGAAAAAGCTTAATCGGTTCATAAACAGAGAAGGTATTTAACATTACTGTTTACAGCATAGTTAAAAATACGCTTATTTAAAGGGCGTATGGACTAGTTTTTGTTTTTCAGGAGTAGCTCTTAAGTATGAACCTTGTTCATACCAGTCACCCAGTACAGTGCGGGTTAGCGTTTTACCATTTATATTATAGTGATGCACATTGGGGCGGTGGGTATGACCGTGGATCATATTAGCAACCTGATGCTTTTCAAACATGGCTAAAACCGCATCTTCGGTCACATCTAAAATCTCTAATGCTTTGCCAGCTTGGCTTTGTTTTGATTTTTCGCGGGCGTTGCGGGCAATTTTCTTACGATACCAAAGCGGCATAGCAAGCATTAGTTTTGGCCACCACCAACCACGGCTTTTTTTACGAAACTTCTGATATTCAATATCTTGAGTGCACATTTCATCACCGTGCAAGATAACGGTTGGAGTACCGTATAAATCAATAACAACTTGCTCAGGCAATAACGTCATACTCGCGCTTTTTGCATAGTCTTCTCGCATAATGAAATCGCGATTACCATGGATAAAAAACACCTCAGTACCACTTTTACTGACTTGGCTTAAACGTGCGGCAACACTCTTTGAAAGGTCAGTTTGATAGTCATCACCGACCCATACTTCAAAAAAATCACCCAAAATATACAGCGCATCAACGTCATCATTAATAATCTTGTTATCAAGAAAATCAAAAAATGCCGCGGTGATGTCTGGGCGGTTTTCTGTTAAATGGAGATCGGCAATAAAATAACTTTGTTTCATGGTTACTCGCAAAAAAGCGGGCAAAGGCCCGCTTAAAAAGACTAAACGATTAAATTAGCTAACCGTTACTTTTTCGATGATTACATCTTCAAGAGGTACGTCTTGGTGGAAGCCAGCGCTGCCAGTAGCAACACCTTTAATTTTGTTTACCACGTCCATACCTTCAACAACTTCTGCGAACACGCAGTAGCCCCAGCCTTGTGATGTTTCACTGCTGAAGTTTAAAAAGTCATTGTCGTTAACGTTAATGAAGAACTGCGCAGTTGCTGAGTGTGGATCCGGCGTACGTGCCATTGCTAATGTGCCCACTTTATTTGCAAGGCCGTTGTTTGCTTCATTTTCGATAGGGTTGTTTACTTCTTTTTGAACCATACCTGGTTCAAAACCACCGCCTTGTACCATAAAACCATCGATTACACGGTGGAAGATAGTACCGTTGTAAAAGCCAGCGCTGGCATACTCTAAGAAGTTTTTAACTGTGTTTGGTGCATCGCTTTCGTGCATCTTGATAGTGATGTCACCAAAGTTTGTGTGTAGTACAACCATGAGGTTTCCTATATCAGGTTTAATAATGGGGCTATTTTATAGTAGTTGTGTTTGATTAACAAAGAGCTTGTTTAAAACGATTAACAAACTGCTTATTCAATTGATAAAGCGCTAGAGCAGCGGCTTTGCAAGTGTTACCATAGAGAATCTCGAAACACCGTTAAGGACATTTTATAAATGGTACAAATTTACAACACACTTACGCGACAAAAAGAGCAGTTTAAACCCCTTGTTGATGGCAAAATCGACATGTACGTGTGTGGTATCACCATTTATGATTACTGTCACATCGGTCATGCTCGTACTTTCGTTGGTTTTGACGTGATTGTTCGTTACCTACGCCACATCGGTTACGATTTAAAATATGTTCGTAACATCACAGATGTTGATGACAAAATCATTAAGCGTGCTAACGAAAATGGTGAGTCAATTAATGACTTAACGACTCGTATGACTAAAGCCATGCATGAAGATTTCGACAGCTTAAATATGCTGCGTCCGGATGTTGAGCCTACAGTAACAAACCATATGGATGAAATCATCGCGATGGTTGAGCGTCTAATTGCCAAAGGCCATGCGTATGTTGCTGCAGATGGTGATGTATTGTTTGACGTATCAACCTTTGAGCAATATGGTGCTTTATCACAACAAGACCTAACCATGCTACAGGCTGGTTCACGTGTTGAAGTTGCACAAGATAAGCAAGATCCACTTGATTTCGTGCTTTGGAAAAAAGCCAAGCCAGAAGAGCCGTCATGGTCTTCACCATGGGGTGAGGGTCGTCCTGGTTGGCATATCGAATGTTCAGCAATGAGCTCTAAGCACTTAGGCGAACATTTTGATATTCACGGTGGTGGTTCAGATTTACAGTTCCCGCACCATGAAAACGAAATTGCTCAGTCATGCTGTGCAAATAACGGCAAATACGTGAATACGTGGATCCACACGGGTATGGTGCAGGTAAATAAAGAGAAGATGTCTAAGTCTCTAAACAACTTCTTTACCGTACGTGATGTATTAAAAGAGTACGATGCTGAATCAGTTCGTTATTTCTTAATATCAGGTCATTACCGTAGCCAGCTTAACTATTCGCAAGAAAACCTTGAGCAAGCACGTTCGTCACTTGAACGTATTTACACTGCACTGCGCGGGGTAACGCCAATCGAATGCGACTTAGCTAGCAATGAATATGTGGCTAAATTCAGAAAAGCGATGGATGATGACTTCAACACACCAGAAGCACTACCCGTGTTATTTGAACTAGCAAAAGAGCTAAACCGTGTTAAAGACAGTGATGCAGAGCAAGCAGGTAAGCTCGCTTATGTACTACGTAGTGTTGCAGAGGTATTAGGGGTAGCACAACAAGATCCAGAAGCCTTTTTACAAGGTGGCCAAGCTGATGATGAAGTAGCACACATCGAAGCGTTAATAGCAAAACGTAATGAAGCCCGCGCAAGCAAAGATTGGTCGGCAGCTGATGAAGCCCGCGATGCATTGAATGCACTTGGTGTGGTACTTGAAGACTCTGCTGGTAAAACAACGTGGCGTAAAGCCTAAGTATCCATCGAAAGATAACTCATTAAAAAAGGTTGCCAACGAGGCAACCTTTTTTGTTTTTAATTAGATACAGCTATTGACCTCAACTTTACTTGAGGTTTTGCCTTGTCATCTCTTCGTATTAACAAGGACAGACATTGAATATTTTACTTGCCATGATCCCCGCCTTTTTATGGGGCACCACCTATGCCGTGACCAAATATGCCACACCTGATTGGCCGCCACTTTTATTAGGCGCATTGCGTGCACTACCTGCAGGGTTGTTACTTTTATTACTTAAACCTAGTTTGCCAACCCGTTCGCAGTGGCCAAGTTTGTTAACGCTAGGTGCTGTGAATATCGCGCTGTTTTTTGCCTTTATTTTTATCATGGCAGTAAACCTTCCTGCAGCTATAGCTGGGGTAGGGATGGTGTCTGTGCCGGTTGTGGCTTTGATATATGCTTGGCTTACTAAAGGACAGCGCCCTGCAAAAATTCAAGCATTCTGTGCTATGGCGCTGGTGGTATTGGCATGGTTTTTGTTTGACCCAGCACACGTGTCATTAAATGTATTGGGAGTGGCTGCTTTATTTGGGGCCTTACTGACTATTGTGATTGGTAGCACCTTGGTACAGAGTTTGTCGGTGCATATTCATTGGTGGGTTGTGCTTACCTGGCAGTTAATCATTGGCGGCACTATTTTATTATTGGCTGCGTTTATTGATGGCAGTTTACTTCACCCAGAACAATACCAAGTGGTATTTGAGCCTATCTCAGCGCTGCAATATTCGGCATTATTTTGGTTAATCGTGCCCAATACTGCCATCGCTTATATTCTGTATGTTTGGTTATTAGGACGCATGACTGTAGCTGAGTTTTCATTCGGAACGATAGCTAACCCAATTGCGGGAATCGTATGCGCTGTTTTACTCATAAACGAACAATATCAAGACTGGCAATACCTATTGATGTTTATGATGATTGTGTTTTCAGTGCTCCCCCAGATGTTAAAGCTCAGACTGTTCAAACTACATCGGTTTTAAAATCAAAAAAGGCTGCCAATTGGCAGCCTTTTGCAATAATTTAGCTCTTCTTAGCTGTGGTACTTTTCACACGCTTCAAGGGTGTTTTCGATTAAGCTTGCCACAGTCATTGGACCAACACCACCTGGTACTGGTGTAATGAAATGTGCTTTTTGTTCAGCGATATCGTATTCAACATCACCAACAAGCTTGCCAGATTCAAGGCGGTTAATACCTACATCGATTACGATAGCACCTTCTTTAACCCAATCACCCGGAATAAACTCAGGTTTACCCACCGCTACAACTAATAAATCAGCGCGGCGAACATGCGTTTCTAAATCTTGAGTAAATTTATGACAAACCGTTGTTGTACAGCCTGCAAGTAAAAGCTCAAGTGACATAGGACGACCAACAATGTTTGATGCACCAACAACAACTGCGTGCATACCTTTGTAGCGAACACCTGTTGAGTCAAGTAGGGTGATAATCCCTTTTGGCGTACAAGGGCGAAGTGCCGGCATACGCTGAGCTAAACGACCAATGTTATAAGGGTGGAAACCATCAACATCTTTATGTGGTGTGATGCGTTCAAGAATTTTTTCAGCATCAAGACCTTGTGGTAAAGGTAACTGTACTAGAATACCGTCTACTTCTTTGTCTTCGTTTAGTTGATCTATTAATGCAAGTAAATCTTGCTCAGTTGTGTCGCCAGGTAAATCGTAAGACTTAGATACAAAGCCGACTTCTTCACATGCTTTACGTTTAGAACCAACATACACTTGGCTAGCTGGATCTTGACCAACTAACACAACTGCTAGTCCTGGAGCGCGTAATCCATTCGCTACACGCTCTGCAACTCGCTCTGCTACATTGCTGCGTACTTGTTTAGCTATTGCCTTACCATCGATGATGTTTGCCGTCATAGGTGACCTTTAATTGGGGTTAGTTAACTTGATACTGATACATCTAAATATGATTATCCAATAAAGGGGGCGTGGATACACAAATCATGTTTGTTTGATCATATTTATTTATGTTGCGTATTTTCGCAGAAAAGCATCATAGCGCCAAGATGCAATCTTATATAAAGCGCTACTTTATAAAAAAGAGTTCAAATTTTAGCTTATATTTGCAATATTTAACCATTATGAACTAAAAGTGACCGATTGAATTATTTTCTTAAAAAAATGTTTGACCTGACTCGGTCAAATCACTATTATGCACCCCGTTGTTAACGAGGTCACTCGCAAACAACAGTAAGCATCGGCGATTAGCGCAGTTTG